>DASTYT010000130.1 GCA_035764725.1 Candidatus Methylomirabilota bacterium
CGCACGAGCGCGTCGAGATCGCCGAGGTCGCGCAGCGACTTGTGGAGCTCTCCCGACATGAACAGGTGGCACGCGCAGTGGACCACCATGTCCTCGGGCGCGAGCACGCGGAGGGGCGAGCCCGGCAGCGGACGCGCGGCCGCCAGCAGCAGTCGCGCGTCTGGCCGAAGCCGGCCGGTGGGCGGCAGGATGTTGTGGTGCACATCGACCACGACCTGACGGTCCTTGTGCGCCATCGGCGGCAGCTCGTGCGACCACTCGCGATAGTAGCGGTCGTCGTACGCCGTGAGCAGGGTGGATCGCCAGCCCGCGCCCTGGAGCCTGGCCTCGACGTCGTCCAGCTGCTCCGCCGGAACCAGCAGGTCCACGTCGTTGAACTGGCGTCCGCGCGCCGCCGGCAGATCGGCGTGGAGATAGGCGGCCCCCTTGAGGAGCACGACGGGCAGCGGGGCGAGGACGCGGCGGAGCCGCGTGACCTCCCAGCGGATCAGGCGATGGTGCAGCTCGACATCGGTGCGCGCCGCTTCCAGCCGCGTGCGCACGCGTAACGGAGCTCCCGCCAGCACGCCGGCGTCGCGCGCGAGGGCCTCGAGCCGGGCCAGGAGACTGGCGTGGCGCGCCTGACGCAGGAGCACATCCCACTCCGCGGGGACGAGGCGCGCCATCGACGTGGGCTCGCGTAGCAGGCGCGCCAGGGAGGCGGCGTCCGTCACGGGAGCGGACGGGCTCGCGACCGGCTACGGCGACGCGGAAAGGTCAGGCGGTGGGCGTCGGAGGCGGCAGCGCGCCGAGGAGGCCCAGGGCATCGTCCAGGCTGGAGTACCTGAACTCGTAGGCGTCGCACTCGTCAATCATACGCGACAGCGCGCGGAAGCCCCGAATCCCCAGCGACGGGTAGTTGAACGAGCAGTCGGCGAGCCGAAAGAACGCGCGGGCCTTCGGGACGCGGGTGAGCGACGGCGCCGCCCCGGGGGCGAACACGGGGAACACGAGCCAGGCCGGCATCGCGGCCTCGTGCGCCTGCCGCACACTGTCCGCGGGCGGGCGGAGATGAGCCACCGTCCCTTTGTTGGTGTTCGGGACCGGCGTGCTCATGTGGGCATCGGGCGCCCATCGGCGTATCAGCTCGATGGAGGTGTTCTTCAGGCTGATCGGCCGGGGCCAGGGATCCAACGCGCCATCCCCGGGGCGGATCAGCGCGAACTCGTCCGAGAGGAGGCGCCACCCGCGCAGCGCCAGCCCCGCGCAGAGCGTGCTCTTCCCCGCGCCGGAGACACCGGGCAGCACGAGGGCACGGCCGTCCCGCTCCAGCACCGCGGCATGGATCATCACGTACTGGTTCGCGCGCGTCGCCGCACACCAGTTGATGCTCCACTCGAGCATCGGCACCGCCATGTCGAGGGGCAAGGGCTCGAAGGGGCGATCCTCGTCGAGGATCACCGTGGCCTGCCGGCGCCACCAGCGCCGCATCCCGAGCGGACCGGAAGGACTCAGCACCACCACGTGGAAGTCCGCCAGCCCGCCCCCTTCGTCCAGGGGATAGTCGCGGTACAGGCCGTGCACCTCGTCGACCAGGGCTGGGATGGGTGTCTCGATGCGCACGACGAAGGGGCCGGTGTCGAGGTCGAGCCCGCGACGCTCGAGGCGGGCGGCGAGGTCGCGGCGGTCGAGCTCCCCCAGCCTCACGCGGGAACCTCCTCGATCAGGCCGATCTCGCGGAATCGCTCGATCACCGCGCGCACATGCCCTTCGATTTCGGGGGCGGGGTCGGGCCCCAGGCGCGAGCCCACCCGTGCGACCAGGGAGGGCACGTCGGCGGGAAACTCCTCGAGCGCCTTCAGGATCTCGGCGGACAGGGCGTCGAGCAGATGCGTGTCGCCCGAGCCTTCATCGAAGACGACGAACTCATCGTCCCAGGACTTCCAGTGAAGGCGGGAGCCCTCGGAGAGCTCCCAGCGGACGGAGGCGGCGAGCGGCTCGGCTACGGCCCCTGGCTCCCGTTACTTTGTCCGGGCGGCAGCGGGCTGCTGCGACATGTTGTGGGACAGCGAGCTACTGTTGGTCTCGGGACCTGCGAAGGCGGCCCGCGCCTTGATCGACATGATGATGGGGGCGGCGGCAGCGGCTGCCTTCAGGACACGTCGCCGACTGGGCGACTGCGCGACGTCTTCCGCGCCTTTGCCCTGCGTCTCGTCCGGTCCTGGCTTGTTCTCGCTCATCGGTCGGGCTCCTCGGTCCTCATTGGGGATCGACCCCGGGATCGTGCCAGTTACACTACTCCCGCGGCATCCGGGATAAGTGCACGTTCCGTGCTCAGATTGGCTTTTGTTACTTTTCAACTACTTAAGGCCATGCACCGGCTGCACGCCCTACGAAAAGTCAAGCTTCCCGACACTTCCGCGTGGCAAATCTTCCCTAACGGCAGCGGGCCGGGGTAGGTCCTCAGGAGGCGCCAGCGAAGCTCTTCCCTTGCCCTCCCGATATCTGCTATTCCATACTCCTACTGCCCGGGTCAACTCCGCAGGGCTGGAGGACACCATGAACCGCCGCTGCACCATCGCACTGCTTGTTGCCCTTGTCCTGATCCTCACCGGGGTTGGCGTCGCGCGCGCGGCCGGCGAGCTCGGTCTGGCGACGGGAGGCGAGCGCGGCACGTACTACCAGTTCGGGCTCAATCTCCAGAAACTCGTCAAGGACAAGGGGATCGATCTCTCCGTCTACACGTCCAAGGGGTCGATCGAGAACGTCTACGCGGTCTACCAGAAGCCGAACACCCAGATGGGGATCGTGCAATCCGACGTCCTGGCCTTCGTGGCCCGCGTGCAGTCCGACCCAGTGCTCAAGCGGATCGCGAAGAAGACCAAGATGGTCTTCCCCCTCTACAACGAAGAAATCCACCTGCTCGGCCGGAAGGGGATCACGGACTTCGACGACCTGACGGACCGCCGGGTCGCTATCGGCCGCGAGGGTAGTGGCACCTATCTTACCGCGCGGCTGCTCTTCAAGGTGTCCGAGGTGCAGCCCAAGGAGATGGTGCTGATCGACACGGACGAGGCGCTCACCGCGCTCAAGGAAGGGCGCGTCGACGCGATGTTCTACGTGGCGGGCTACCCCGTGAAGCTGTTCAGCGAGGGCGTCAGCCAGGCCGACAACCTCGCGCTGGTCCCCATCACGAACAAGAGCATCACCGAGTTCTATCCGCGGTCCGAGATACCCGCCGGCACCTATCCCTGGCAGCCGCAGGCGCTCTCGACGGTCGCGGTCAAGGCGGTGCTCATCTCCTTCGACTTCCGCCGCCGCGACTGTGATCTGGTGGGGCAGTTCGCCCAGACGGTGTCCGCCAACCTGCCGTGGCTCGTGAAGAACGGCCATCCGAAGTGGAAGTCGGTGGATCTCGACGCGCCGCTGCGCGGCTGGGAGCAGTACGACTGCGTCGCGAAGTACCTCCGCAAGCCCGGGCAGCCCGCCGCCGCGAAGGCGACCGGCGGGAATCCGGTCATGGACGCCATCAAGGAGATGCTCAACGAGTGACAATGGCGACCTGACGCCGCGCCGGATCCGACTCGCGGATCTACGGTCGGCGGGCGCGCTCGGCCCCTTCCGGGCCGTCGCGACCCTGAACGCCTGGGGCACAGATTCATTGTTCCTGGCTGAGCGTATGACCGGGGGTGACCGCGTGGCCGTGCGCATGCTGGAAGGCGGCGGGAACGGCCGCGACGATTCCCTGCTCGAGTCGCTCCGCGAGCACGTGGTGCGGGTCGGCGCGCTGAGCGCGCGGTGCCCGGCGATCGCGTCCCTCCACGAATGTGGCCGCGCCGAGGGCGGCGGCATCTACCTGGCGCTCGAGCATCCCGAGGCGCCGACGCTGGCCGAGGTGCTCCAGCGCGAGGGGCAGCTCGATCCCAATCGTGCGGTGCGGCTCACTGTGCGCGTCGCCGAGGCGCTCGAGTCCGCGCACATGCTGGGGATCGCGCACGGCGGGCTCATGCCCCGGAACATCGTCCTGGGCGAGAACGAGTCGGTGAAGCTCACCGAGTTCGGCGTGGACTGGCTGCGTACGCGCGCCCGCGGCGCCGACGTCAACGGTGCGGGGGCCTCCCCTTATCTCGCCCCCGAGCAGCGGGCTTCGGGCGAGGCCTCCCCGCAGGCCGACGTCTACGCCGTCGGCGCCATCCTCTACGAGACCCTCGCCGGCCGGCCGCCGGAGCTGCAGTCGCCGTCGCGGCGCCGGGCCTCGATCCAGCCGCTCCGCAAGCTGCGTCCGGACGTCTCGCCCTCGCTCGAGCACGTCGTCACGCGCGCGCTCGAGCCCGATCCCGAACGCCGCTACCGAGACATGACCGATCTCTTCAACGAGCTCTGGAGCGAGATCAGCCCGTTCTCGGGCTCGAAGCCGGCCGGGCACGGTGCGCGAGTGCGTCGCGCGGACGGGAAGCGGACGCGTCTGATCGCGGTGGGAATCGTGGTCGGCGCCATCGCGGCCATCGCGCTCCTCAGCCGGCTGCTCGTGGCCGGGCCGCCCGCGCTCGTGTCGCCCGCGCGTCAGCCGGCGCCGCTGCCCGAGGTCGCCTCGCCCGCGCCGACGGCGCCGGCGCCTTCGATCGTGAGCGAGCCCGAACGTGTAGCCCCCGAGGCGCCGCCGCCCGCCGTGGCTACAACACCGCCCGCCATGGTCACGCCGCCGCCGCCCGTGGTCACGCCGCCGCCCGTGGTCACGCCGCCGCCCACCGTGGTCACGCCACCCCCCGTGGTCACGCCACCCCCCGTGGTCACGCCGCCGTCGCGCGTGGCTGCGCCAACGCCCGCGGTCACGCCGCCGCCCCCAGTGGTCGCGGCGCCGCGGCCCGAGGCGGTCCCGCCACCCCCGTCTTCACGCCCCGTGGCCCCGCGACCCACGCCGCCGGTGGCCCGCTCGGTCGTCGAGGCACCACGGCCGGCACCGCCTGCCTCTCAACAGGAGAAGCCGATCCGACCCGCGCCGCGCCCCGCGGAGACGCCGTCGCCCCCCGTCCCCGCCCCTGCCGTAGCGCTTCCCACCGCGCCTGCGGGTGCGCGTAACGCCGGCGAGGACGGTGGCGCCATCATCGACTGGCTCCTGAAGGAAAGCTCGAGCACGCGGCGCTAGCGCCCGCGCCCGCCGCGGTCAGCGCGCGCGGGTGTCCGCCTCGCGGATGAAGCGCTCGAAGGGGCCGGACACCCGCACCACCTCGTTCACCGGCCAGGCCCCGCGCGTCACCGTTACCATCAGCAGGTCGCCGGCGATGCCGGCGCGACGCGTCTCCGGGGTCACGGGAACGAAGGCGAGCGAGCGCGGAGCGTCGCCTTCGGCGAAGCGAGCGAAGTCGGCCTGCTGCCCGTCGGGCCCCAGCGCGAAGACGCGGCCGCCCTGGCGGTCGGCCACGAAGAGCCAGTCGCCGGGCCCGATGGTCATCCCGGCCGCCACCGGCCCCCGCAGGACCAGCACGCTCTGCCCGTCGGGCCGCATGCGCCAGAACTCACCCGGCCCTCGCTGCCACGGCGCTTCCGCCGAGCCGTCCGCCGCAATCCAGATGTCCTCGGCGCCTGCCGCGAGCAGTCGTGGGCGCGCCACCTGCACGACGCTCGTGTCGAGCACCGCGCCCTGGGCGTCGAGGCGCACCACCGTTCCCTGGACGCGATCGGCGACGAGAAGCGCCCCTCGCGCGTCCACCGCCACACCTTCCGGTTGCTTGAAGAGCGGCGCGGTGCCGCGTGGCGGGGTCCCCCCGGCCAGGAGCTCCGCGCGTCCGTCGACCAGGCGGTAGAGCACGCCCACCGCGCGATCGCGGTCGAACGTTGTCAGGAGGAGCTCGCGGCCCTCGCGGACGACACCGACCTGCGGGTTGGGAAGCGGAGGCCCGATCTGAAAGCGCGCCTCGCTCTGCGGCGTGAGGCGGGCGCCGCCGGGAGGAATGCGATACAGCCGCGTGAGGTCGTCGGTCTCGCCGCCGGAATACCGGCGGCCGCTGCGCGCCAGGTAGAGCACGCCATCCGCGTCGACCGTCAGCGTGGTGGTCGACGGAATGCCGGGCAACCCGCGCCACGTGTCGGTGGAGAAGCCCTCGCCGGTCACGTAGGTCTGCGCCGAAAAGCCGGGCGGCAGCGTGAACTCCGCGGCGGCGGCGGGAGCGACGAGCGCGAGCGCCGCGAGCAGGACGGACGTCAGAGCCGCGCGTGTGGGCGCTCGCATGGACGGATGAGACCATGTGGTCGCGGAGCACGCAAGACCCCGCCGCTCGGCGGGCCGGCGCAGGATGATAGGATGTCGCGCATGGGACTCGAGCAGCAGCTCACCGACACGCTGACCAAGGCCATCAAGGACAAGGACCTGCGCACCGCGGACGCCGTACGGATGCTCAAGACCAAGCTGCAGGAGCGGCGGACGGCCAAGGGCTTCTCGGGCACGGTGGACGACGCGCTCGTCCTGGACGTGATCGGGGCCTACCGCAAGCAGCTCCAGAAGGCGGTCGCGGAATACGACAAGCTCGGCGAGCGCGGAGCCGCCCAGGCCGCGCAGCTCCGCTTCGAGATCGAGCTCTGCGAGCGCTATCTGCCCCGCGGGATGGACGAAGGAGCCCTGCGCGCGCTGGTGGGGGAGCGCATCGCCGCCCTCGGCATCACCGATCCGAAGCAGGCGGGCCGCCTCGTCGGCGACGTGATGAAGAGCCACAAGGGCCAGGTCGAGGCCGGCGACGTGAAGCGGATCGCCGAGGAGCTCCTTGGAGGAGGCGCGTGATGAACGGAGTGACGCTGCCGACCGAGACCGTGTTCGTGATGGAGATGTCGCCGATCAAGTTCGGCCTGGGGGCGATGGACGAGATCGGTTTCGATGCCGCGCGCCTCGGACTCAGGAAGGCACTGGTCTTCACCGACCGCAACCTGGCCGCCGCGGGGCTCCCCGACCGCGTGCGCGCGCTCCTCGAGGAGCAGGGCATCAAAGCCGACGTCTACGACGGCGTCGAGGTGGAGCCGAGCGACCGGTCCATGGAGGACGCGGCGGAGTACGCGCGGACCAAGGAGTTCGACGGCCTCGTGGCGGTGGGCGGCGGTAGCACCATCGATACGTGCAAGGCCGCCAACCTCCTCACCTGCTACCCCGCGCCGCTGCTCGACTACATCAACAAGCCGGTCGGCAAGGGCGTGGCGGTGCCCGGCCCGCTCAAGCCGCTCATCGCGGTGCCGACCACCGCGGGCACGGGCAGCGAGACCACGGCGGTCGCGGTCACTCACGTCATCGACCAGAACGTGAAGGCGGGGGTGTCGCACCGGCTGCTCCGGCCCGCGCTGGGCGTGGTCGACCCCCTCAACACCGTGACCGCGCCCCCGGAGGTCACCGCGGCGGCGGGCGCGGACATCCTCACCCACGCCATCGAGTCCTACACGACGCGCCCGTACAACGCGCGCGCCAAGCATCATCCGCCCGACCGGCCCGCCTACATCGGCGCCAACCCGGCCAGCGACGTCTGGTGCGAGAAGGCGATCGATTACGTCGCCCGCTACCTGCGGCGCGCCGTGCTGAACGGGCTCGACCTGGAGGCGCGCGTCAACCTGGCGCTCGCCGCCAACTACGCGGGAATCGGCTTCGGGAACGCGGGCGTCCACATCCCGCACGCCCTCGCCTACCCGATCGCCGGGCTCGTGCGCGACTACGTGCCACCGGGCTATCGCACGCGTCACGCGATGGTGCCGCACGGTATGGCGGTGATCCTCACCGCGCCGTCCGCCTTCCGCTTCACGTACACGAGCGCGACGGAGCGCCATCTCCGCGCCGCCGAGCTGATGGGCGTGCCCGTGAGCGGGCTCTCCGAGGCCGAGCGGCGGGAGGCGCTGCCCCGGGCCCTGATCTCGCTCATGCGCGACACCGGCATCCCGAACGGGCTGAACGCGGTGGGCTACACCGAGCGCGACATCCCCGCGCTGGTGGAGGGCACGCTGAAGCAGCCGCGCCTGCTCGCGGGCGCGCCGCGCTCGGTAGGCTCGGCCGATCTGGAATGGATCCTGCGGGACTCGATGCGGCTCTGGTAGGGGAGAACGACCCCGGGCCGGCGCTGAGCGCCGACCCGGGACTGGCCCTAGCGGCCGAACTGGAGCTCGATCCAGCGCGGCGTCCGCGCCGGCTGGCTCGTCTTCGTGGCGCGCTCGTGCTCCGGCTCCGCCGTCGCCGCCTCGATCGCCGCGAGCCGCGCGGCCTCCGCGCGCCGCTCGCCCAGCCAGACCTCCACCAGTTTCTCGAGCACGTACGTGTTCACGTACATGGTCTCTCCTCGCTCAGCGCGCCGCCGCAGTGAGCGGCGTCACGAGCCGCGAACCGCGCGCCGACGTCGGCGCCGGCATGGGCGGCAGCAGGACGATCTCGAACGGCCGTGGACTCGCGTGCTCCATGGTGCGCTCCACGATCTGCACCAGCGGGCCAATCAGCGCCGGGCGTCCCGGCAACCGCAACCGCACGCACCAGCCTCCGCCCGGCCGGGCGGCGACCTCGGGCGCGGCCACCGCGCCCAGCTCGCGGTGGACGGCATCGGTCACCTGGATCTGCAGGGCCACGCGCCGCGCGCGGGCTCCGGCCCTCAGCTCCGCGAGCCACAGCAGCCCCACCACGAACCAGATCGGGCTCGTCGCGATCAACACCATCAACACCGTGGTCATCATGGCGCCCCCCTTTCCTCATTGGTGAGACACCGGGGGCCGCCAGGTGTGAAAGCGACGCGAATACGCGGGGCGGCTGCGGCGGGCGGCGACGGCGAAGAACGGTCAGGCGGGAAGCGGATGCAGATCCGGCCGGCACGACGTGCACGGGGCCAGGCCGGCGCCTTCCGCGCGGGCGCGGGAGGCGTACACGGTGAAGTTGCTGAGCGACTGCTGGCTGATCGTACCGCAGGTCGGGATGCAGTACTCGGTGTCGTCGAGGTGGCAGTAGTACACCGCGTCCCGATCCACGTGCGGACTCCGGCCGCCGCCCTTCAGGTGAATCCCCTCGAGCGAGAGGAGCTGCTGCTTGAGGCCGATCCGGTTTCCGGCATAGCCCACGAGGTCGCCGTCGCTTCCGACCACGCGATGGCAGGGCACCACGATGGGCAATGGATTGTGTCGCAACGCCTGGGCCACCGCCCGGCTCGCCTGCGGCGCGCCGAGCTCGTGCGCAATGCGCGCATATGACGCCACCGATCCAAACGGCAGGCGAAGCGTCACCTCGAGCACGCGACGCTGGAACTCGCTGCCGGCGAGGCGGAGATCCAGCGGCCAGTCGAGCCGCGTCCGCCGTCCCTGGAGATACTCCGTGAGGTCGCGGAACAGCCCCTCCGTGCGGGCGACATCCTCCACCGCCTCCGCGCCTCGCCGCGCGAGCTTGTTCCCCGCGCCACCGCGGCCCGAGATGTACTCGACCACCGACACGCCCTGCTCGGTGGCGCCGATGAGGATGGGACCCAGCGCCGACTCGAACACGCCGTAGCGCACGAGACGGGTCCGGAGATCGGCCAGTCGATGCTCCAGCTCCGCGCGCGCCAGTGTCGGCCCGGCTCCGGGCGCCGGCTCGCTGCGCAGCCCCGTCACCGCGCCCTCGATCTCCTGATAGCGCCCGAGCTCCTGCCGGCACTCCGAGCAGCCGGCGAGATGCGTGTCCACGCGCCGCGCCGCGGCGGGGCTCGCCTCCTCCATCGCCACCGCGATCAGGTCCGGCTCGACCTCACGGCACGTCAGGGTTTCGCGGCTCATGCGCTTGGCTCCCCTCTTCCCACCTGGGCGATGGCGAGGTCACCGAGCGCCCGGCGGACCTTGCGCAGCGCCTGGAACACGTGGGCGCGGGCACTCTCCGCGGAGCAATCGAGGCTCTGCCCGATCGCATCGTAGTCCAGCTCGTGGATCTTTCGCATGGTGAACGCCAGGCGCTGCTTCAATGGCAGCGCGATGACGATGGCGTCGATCTTCTTGCTTGCCTGCTCCAGCACCGCTTCTCCTTCCGGCCCCCCGCCGTCGCGCCGCTCGTCCCGCTGCCCGATGGCCTCGTGAGCCCGTCGGCGGCGCGCCTCCGACCTCCAGTGATTCCGGCAGAGATTGGTGGCGATGGCGAACAACCACGCGCGGACGTTCGCGTCCGGCGCGAGCCTTCCGTGCGCCCGATACGCGCGGAGGAACGTCTCCTGCGAGAGATCGTCCGCATCGCTCGGACGGCGGGTCACCCGCGCGAGGTACCGGTGTATCTCTCCGTGGTGGGCGGCCACCACGGCCTCGAACGCCTGATCTGCCATCACTCTACTCATGAGACCCCACGGGACCCGCGGCGTGAAATGGGCCTGCCGGGCCGTGAGCCATCGCCGTCAGATCAGCTGGTTATGTCCCGGTGGCTCAGAGCTGACCGGAGTCGCCCCAGGACGGCAGGAGGGCGCGGTAGGCGGGGTCCTGGTAGCGGTCCAGGTGAAACGCCTTCGCGTACGGGGGGAGCGGGCGGCCCACGATGTAGTCCGCGAGGAGGTCAGCGGCGCCGTTCGAGGCCATGAGACCGTAGCCCGAGAGGCCGCCGAGCACGTAGGCGCCGTCGAGCGCCAGGGGGCAGGCGAGGAAGCGGTTCTCCTCGGTCTTGGTGTAGTACCCACCGTCCACGAAGGTCCGGGGCAATCGGTCGGCGTAGCCCGCCATGGCCGGCAGCATGCGGGACAGGCCCCGGATCACGATCTCGGCGTAGGCCGGATCGAACTCGATGGGGAACTGCGGCTCGAGCGGCTCGATGTCGTACGTCCAGATGCCCAGCACGATGGGGCTGTCCGCCGGCCCCTCGGGCCGGCCATGCACGCCCGGGGGCAGCTCCTCGAGCAGCCGGCGGATGTCCGGCGCTTCCCCGAGCACTTCGCGCTCCTCGGCCGACCAGGGCAGGCGCACCGGATCCGTCCAGATCAGCATCGGCGCGTGTCGCGGCACCGCGCCCAGCGAGTCGGTGAACGCGACCTTGGCGTGCCGCTCGCAGAACACCGGCAGCTCCACGCCCACGAGGCGTCCGACCTCCCTCAGGAACGGCCCCGCGGCGACGACGAAGCGCGGCGTGGCGATGCCGACGGACCCGCCCGCGCTCGCGAGGCGCACCCCGCGCACCCGGCCCCCCGCCGTTTCCACCGACTCGACGCGCCCCTCGATCAGCCGGGCCCCCTTCTCCCGCGCGCGCTCCAGCAGGTACATGCCGAGCTGCTGTCCGCTGAACCAGCCGCAGCGGCGCGCGTGCAGCAGCGCCACCGTGTCCTCGGCGAGATACGGGAAGTGGCGCCGGATCGTGCCGGCGTCGGTGACGACGTCGGCGCCCACGGGCTCGCCCTCGAAGCCCTCCGCCGGAGCCGGCCGGTACTCCGCGCCCGGCGTGGCGTGCAGGCGCGCCACCCCCGCCCCGCGTCCGGCCGCCTCGCGGGCGGCGCGGACGAAGTCGGGCACGCGCGCGGGATCGGCGGTCGCGAAGAGATAGCCGCGCCGGTTCATGCGGAACACGTTGCCGCTCTCGCGCGCCAGCTCCTCGAGGAGATCGATGCTCCGGTTCATCAGCGCGACCATGTCGTCGCCGGGGCCGGGCCACCAGTTCCGGTAGGATTCGGTGGACTTATCGCTGGTGAGTGAGAGCGGGGGACGCTCGTCCACGATCACGACATTGGCCATCCCGCGGCGAACCGCCAGGTGATAGGCGGCCGCGATGCCCGCGATGCCGGCCCCGCAGATGACGACCTCGGCCGTGGATACGCCCATGACGGACCGATCCTACCGCACCGCGCCCCGGCGCGGGCGCCAGTGTATGCTCGTCCCGAGGGAGGGCTCCCGATGCGCTGGCGAGACATGCGGGGCAGCGGCAACATCGAGGACCGCGAGGGCCAGGGGCCGGCGCGCGGCGGTCTGGGCGGCGGCATGAAGCTCGGCGGCGCGGGCCTTCTCGCGGTGGTCGTCGTGAGCTTCCTGCTCGGGCTCAATCCGCTCGACGTCCTCACCGGGCTCCAGGGCGGCGGGCCGCCCCCGATGGACAGTCCCGCGCCGGGCCCGGCTCCGGGCGGCGCCCCGACGGGCGCGCCCGACCCGACCAAGGAGTTCGTGGCGCGCGTGCTGGGCGACACCGAGGACACCTGGCGCGCCATCTTCCAGAAGCAAGGCCGCGAGTACGAGGCGCCGCGCCTCGTCCTTTTCCGCGGCGCCGTCGAGTCCGCGTGCGGCCACGCCAGCGCCGCGGTCGGCCCCTTCTACTGCTCGGGCGATCAACGTGTTTATCTCGACCGCGCGTTCTTCGAGGAGCTGTCGCAGCGCTTCGGCGCGCCGGGCGAGTTCGCGCGCGCCTACGTGATCGCCCACGAGATCGGGCATCACGTCCAGAACCTCATCGGCGTCACCGAGAAGGTGGCGTCCCAGCGCGCGCGGGGGGGCCGCGGGAACGCGCTCTCGGTGGCGATGGAGCTCCAGGCCGACTGCCTTGCCGGGGTGTGGGGGCACTACGCCAAGCGGCGAAACCTGCTGGACCCGGGCGACGTGGAGGCCGGGCTCCAGGCGGCCGCCGCCATCGGCGACGACCGCATCCAGCAGCAGTCACGCGGCTACGTGTCCCCCGAGTCCTTCACCCACGGCAGCTCCGAGCAGCGGGTGCGCTGGTTTCGCACGGGGCTGGACTCGGGCGAGGTGCGCCAGTGCGACACCTTCGCGGCAGCCCGGCGCTGATGGGCGGGCGCTGGAGTATGATCCCGCCAGGGAGGAACCCATGGCGATCTCCGCCGCGCCCCTGACCATCACGCCCCTGCATCCCTGCCTCGGCGCTCGCGTCGAGGGGGTAGATCTCTCGCGGCCCCTCCCCTCGGAGACGTTCCGGCGTGTCGCCGACGCCTTCGACGAGCACTCGGTGCTGGTCTTCCACGACCAGCGGCTCACGGACGCGCAGCAGAAGGCCTTCAGCGAGCAGTGGGGACCGCTCGAGACGACGCTGGTGTCTCCGGGCAAGGAAGGCCGGCTGGATCCCAAGCTCGTGGATCTTTCCAACGTCGACCCGGACCACGGCAGCGCGCTCATGGACTGGAGCGACCGGCGGATGATGTATCAGTCCGGCAATCAGCTCTGGCACACGGACAGCTCCTTCAAGCCAATCCCCGCGCATTCGTCCGCATTGTCCGGCCGGGAGATTCCGCCGGTGGGCGGCGAGACCGAGTTCGCGAGCATGCGTGTCGCCTACACCGCGCTCTCCCCGGTGGAGCAGGCGCGGCTCGAGGGCAAGGTGGTCGTGCATAGCATCATCTACTCGCGGAGCCTCATCGCGAAGGACCTGTTCGACCCCGAGCAGGCCCGGGCGCTGCCCGCGGTGCGCCATGCTCTGGTGCGCGCCAATCCCGCCCACGGCCGCAAGGCCTTCTACATCGGCTCGCACGCCTGGTTCATCGAGGGCATGCCGTACGCGGAGAGCCGGCGGCTCCTGGACGATCTCCTCGCGCTGACCACGGCGCCCGAGCGTGTCTATCGGCACGTGTGGCGGCAGTGGGACCTCGTCATGTGGGACAACCGCTGCGTGCTCCATCGCGGTCGCCCCTGGGACTCGGCGCGCTACCCGCGGATCATGCGCCGCACGACCGTGGCCGGCGATGGTCCCACCGCCGACCCGCCGCTCGCCGATCCCGCGAGCCTGCCCGCCCTCGACTAGCCGTCGAGGTGGGGATCGCGGGCGCCCGCCTGCGCGCCAAAGCGCGTGATCGCAAACGCCGCCACGTCCGTCGTCACCGGCTTGCCGAGCATCTGATCGGCGACGATGCGCCCGCAGAGCGGCCCCAGAGTGAGGCCGGTGGGGCCATGGCCGGTATTGAGGAACACGCCGCGCACGTCCGGCACCGGGCCCAGCACGGGGAGCGTGTCCACCGTGAACGGACGGAGACCCACGCGGATCTCGCGGATCTCCGCGCGCGCCAGCCCCGGCGCCACGCGCAGGGCCTCGTCGAGGACTTCTCGAACTCCCGCGGCCGTCGTCCGCGGGACGAAGCCCGACCCGCTCTCGCGCGTGGCGCCGGCCACCACCCGGCTGTCAGGCCACGGGACGAGATAGTGATGGTGGAAGGCATTGACCATCGGCCACTCCGACGTGTCGGTGCCTCCCAGGCCGAGGTGGATGATCTGGCCACGCTGCGGCGCCACGGGGATGGCGACGCCGAGCTGCCGCGCGAAGGCGTCCGACCACGCGCCGCCCGCGATGGCCACCACGCCCGCGCCGATCGTCTGCCCGCTCACCGTCACGCCCGTCACCGCGTCGCCCTCGAGCACGAGCCCCTCGACGCTGCCCTCGCGCACCGCGAGGCCGCGCGATTCCGCGGCGGCGCGGAGCGCCCGGTTGAGCAGCCGCCCGTCCACCCGCGCGGCGTCGCGCGAGTAGATCGCGCCGTGGACCGTGGCGAGCGGGGGAAAGAGCTCGCGCGCCTCCGCGGGCGAGATCTCGCGGAGCGCGTCGGGCCGCGGCCGGCCGGCCCGGCGCTGGCGCTCGAACACGATGCGCCGCGCCTGCACAAAGGTCTCGACCTCGTCGTCCGACACTGCGACCACGAGCTTGCCGCACCGTGCGTAGCCCGGATCGCCTGACTGCTCGCTTCGCAGCCGCTCCACCAGCGTCGGGTAGTACTCGACCGACTCCATGGCGAGGAAGTACCAGGCTTCGGGATCGCGGCTGTTGGTCTCTGGCGAGAGGATCCCGGCGCCCGCGTCGGTGGCGCGCCCCACGTCGGCGCGGTCCACGAGCAGCGTGCGGGCGCCTCCCGTCACCAGGTGATACGCGGTGGCCGCGCCGAGGAGCCCGCCGCCCACGACCACCGCGTCGAACGTCTCGATCACTCGCATGACGGCAGCGTAGGAGCGGGAGCGCTCCGCGTCAAGCCGCGCTCAGCGACGCATCGGCTGGTCTTCGGGAGCGCGGCGCGCGCCGTCCCGCCGCGCCTCGTCCTCGCTCGTGTAGCAGCGCGTCGGGCTCGCCTCCTCATAGAAGCGTCCGCCGGGCCGGTAGTAGACGAGCCCCGACTCTTCGGTGAGATAGCCCTTGATGGGATGCGAGGCGGGACACGCCCACGGCGTGACGGGCAGCACGCCTGCCCGCTCGTCGCTCCGCGCGGGGTCTGCCGCCAGCGCCAGGGTCATGACGGCAAGGAGGGCCGCCGCCAATCCCCTGCCCTTCCGGCCGGTCGCGCGGTATAGTCCCGGCATGTGCAGTGCTCGCGACGTCATGCCGAGCTCGCGTGACCCTGAGGAGACCCTATGAACTACACGCGTATCTCCGCCGATTGCCACCTCGACCTCCCCTGGATGCCGCCGGACCTCTTCACCTCGAACGCCTCCGCGGCCCTCAAGGATCGCATGCCCTTCACGAAGGATGGACCGGACGGGCCCTTCTGGACCTGCCGGAACGGCCAGTCGTTCGGATTGGTGAATGGCGTGGGCCCGGCCGGCCAGAAGTTCGTCCCCGGCATGCACCACCGCGTGGACGTGATGGCGAAGACCGGCCTCTACGACGACGGCAAGAAGGGCATCCGGCGGGTGAGCGATCCCCAGCTCCGCATCAAGGACATGGATCGCGACGGCGTCGACGCCGAGGTGATGTACGGGATCCTGGGCGCCGCCACCCGGCTCAACGACCACGAGGCCGCCAACGAGATGTTCCGCATCTACAACGACTGGCTCGTGGACTTCTGCCGCCACTACCCGGCGCGCGAGATCGGACTGGCCTGCCTGCCCTACGGCGACATCCCGGCCGCAGTGCAGGAGATCCACCGGGTCGCCAAGCTGGGGCTGCGGGGGCTGGAGCTCTCGTGCTCCTGGGACATGGAGCCGATGTGGCATCCCGCGTGGGAGCCCATCTGGAAGGCCGTGAATGAGGTGAACCTCCCGCTCCACTTCCACACCTTCCCCTCGCTGCCGCCGGGCAAGCTCGACTCCCAGACCGGGCTCACCCGGCGCGCGGCCTTCTTCACGGTCGTCTCGGGCTTCCAGATGAACCTGGTGAACATCCTCGCCGCCGTCATCGGCGCCGCCGTGCTCGAGCGCTATCCCAACGTGCGCATCGCCTTCGGCGAGAGCGGTATCGGCTGGATCCCCTACGCCCTCGATCGCATGGACTTCGAGTGGGAGGACCGCTTCCACGACCTCGGCCTCACGATGCGCCCCAGCGACTACTGGAAGCGCCAGTGCAAGGCGACGTTCCAGTTCGACCGCATCGGCACCAAGCTGATCGAGGACATGGGCGTCGAGACCCTCATGTGGGGCTCGGACTATCCCCACGGTGACGGCGTCTGGCCCGAGTCCACCCGCTACATCGACGAGCAGTTCGGGCACCTGCCCCCGGACGTGACGCGCAAGATCACCTGCGAGAACGCGGGGAAGTTCTACGGCCTGATCCGGTAACCGATCCGCGCCCGGCGGGGCACGCGAACGTTTCTGGACGGGGCTCGGCGGGCTCCACGCGTTCACCTGGAGACACGCCCGACGCTCAATGACTCACGATCAGGTTCTCTCGCAGGATGTTCGCCTCCAGCTCGAGCTCGTCGAGTCGGCTCTTGACCAGGTCGCCGATGCTGACGAGGCCGCAGAGCCGGTCGCCGTCGACCACCGGAAGATGACGCACACGGTGGCGCGTCATGCGTGCCATCACCGCGGTCACCCGATCCTCCGGCGCGCACGTGAGTACCGGGCTCGTCATCACCCGGGACACCGGCATCGCGAGCAGGTGCTCGCCATGCTCGATCAGCCCTCTAACGATGTCGCGCTCCGAGACGATTCCGAGGATGCGCGTGCGGTCCTCGCTCAAAACCACCAAGGCTCCGATGCCCCGGCCCTTGAGGGTCCAGACGACGGAGTAGAGGGTCGTCTCGGGCGTGGTCGACTCGACATGGCTTCCCTTGGCGCTCAGGATGGCGGCGACGGTCATCGCGAGCCTCCCCTTCTTGCTCTCTCTTGAACCGTAGACCCGTGTCCGGAGATGGTCAAGGCCGAGCCGAACGGCGGCATGCGACACGAGCACGCGACGGCGCGAGCTAGACGCGAATTCTGACGCCAGCGCGGAGGAGCGCCCACATGATGGCCCACCAGAGGGCCAGATAGGTGAGCGCGTAGGCGAGCGAGGCGTTCACGGGCGAGGCCCACGGCGCGAACACGTGGGTGAAGAGCCATGCCTGCAGGAGCCGCGGCGGCTCCCCCACGTGGATCAGGACGAAGAGCTTCGCCATCAGCGTCGAGAGGAAGTAGAGCGCCAGCGCGTTGACGCCGAACACCACGAAGGGCGCGCCCCAGCGTCGGACGCCCCTGACATCGATCAGCCAGTAGCAGAACGCCAGCACGACCAGCGCCCAGCCCGCGGTGAAGACCACGTAGGAGCTGGTCCACAAGGACTTGTTGATGGGGAAGACGAGACCCGAGAGCCAACCGACGGCGAGCCCGACGACACCCGCCCACGCGAGCCCCCGCGCCAGCACCGCGGGGGCGCGACCGCTGAGGAGCCACTCGCCAGTGAGCACACCCGCGAGCGCCGTCGCCGCCGCGGGCACCGTGCTGAGTATGCCTTCCGGGTCGAACACCTTCGCCACGCGCCACATGTGCGCCGAGCCGAGCACGGCGCGGTCGAGATAGGCCGCGAGGTTCCACTCCTTGCCGAGGTCGCCCGCGCCGTGGCCCGGCACCGGCACCAGCATCATGAGGGCCCAGTAGCCGAGCAGCAGCGCGGCCGCCCAGACGGCCTGGCCCCGCCACCCCGTCGCCAGATAGATGAGCGCGGCGACGAGATAGCAGACCGCGATGCGCTGGAGCACGCCCGGGATGCGAAGCGTCGCCCACTGGAACCACGGGAAGCCGTTCAGCACGATGCCGAGGGCGAAGATCAGGAGCGCGCGGCGCAGCACGCGCGGTAGGGCGGCGTCGGCGCCACCACCGGCGCGGCCGGCCAGCGAGAACGGGATGGCCACGCCCACGATGAAGACGAAGAACGGGAAGATCAGGTCGGTAGGTGTCCAGCCGTGCCAGTCGGCGTGGCGAAGGGGGGCGTAGATCACGCTCCAGGTGCCGGGATTGTTCACCAGCACCATCCCCGCCACGGTGATCCCGCGAAACACGTCGAGGGAGACGAGGCGCCCCGTCACCCTCCTACGTTAACTCATGGCCAGCACAATCTTGCCGAACTGTCCCGCCTCCTCCATCCGGCGGTGGGCCTGGGGCGCCTCCGCGAGGGGGAACACGCGGTCGACCACCGGCCGGAGCCCTCCGGCGTCGTAGAGGCGCAGCATGGCCTCGAACTCGCGCGGGCTCCCCATGGTGGTGCCCAGCACCGTGATCTGCTTCCAGAACACCGCGCGCGGGGCGAAGTCCTTCACCACCCCGGCGGTGGCGCCATAGGTCGCGATGCGACCTCCCGGCTTCAGGATGTCGAGGGCCCGCGCGAAGGTCTCCCCGCCCACGCTATCGATGACGACATCGGGGCCCTGGCCGCCCGCCAGCGCCACGATCTCGCGGGCCCAGTCCTGCGTGCGGTAGTTGGCGCCGCCCGCCGCGCCCAGCTCGCGCGCGCGGGCGAGCTTGGCGTCGCTGCCCGACGTGACGAGCACCCGCGCCTTGAGCTGCGCGGCGATCTGGAGCGCGAAGGTCGACACCCCGCCGCCGATTCCCGTCACGAGCACGGTCTCGCCGGCCCGCACGCGCGCCCGGCTCACCACCGCGCGGTATGCGGTGAGCGCGGCGAGCGGAATCGCCGCCGCCTCATCGAACGAGAGCCGCGCGGGCTTGGCGAAGACGTTGGTGGCGGGAATGCGAATGGCCTCCGCGTAGGTTCCGTCGTCAGGCAGGCCGAGGATGCGGAAGCTCGGGCCCGGCGCCTCCTCGCCTTCGCCCCAGTCGAGGCTCGGATTGATGACGACCGCGCGCCCGATCAGGCCCCGGTCCAGCCCGCGCCCCACCGCCGTCACCTCGCCCGCGCCGTCCGAGCCCAGGATGACGGGCTTGGCGAAACCCCCCGCATAGGCGCCGGTACCGCTGCGGATCCACACGTCTCGGTGGTTCAGCGCGGCCGCCTTGAGGCGCACGATCACCTCACCGGCCCCCGGGGTGGGATCGGGCACGTCTTCGAGCTTCAGGCGGTCGGCGGATCCGGGCTCACGCAGGACAACGGCGCGCATGGCAGGCCTCCTCGCGTCCGGCGCTCAGGCGAGGAGCCGACGGCCCGGCCGCACCATCATCCGGGTCATGGCTCCGCCCATCCAGGAGACGCCGGGCGGCAGCACGATCGACGTCGAGCGGACGAGATAGGCCTCGGCGTCCCGTCCCGGCGCGGGAGCGTCGCGCTCGCGAAGCGCGCGGGCGGCGGTCATCAGGCGCTTGCGCACCTCAATGATCGCGGTGTCGCTGGTGCCGAGGCGCTCGCGCGAGCGGTCGACGATCGCCCCCTGGCTCTCCTGGATGGCCTGATCCTGCACGCCGAAGCCCGGGATGCCGCAGTACATGCGCGTGCGATGCGACTCCCAGTCCATGTGATAGTCATTGGCGCGGTTGGCCGCCGTGCGCACGTCGCCGTAGGGCTCGGACGTCGCCGGGGCGTAGTCGCACACGTGCGCGCCGCCTCCGGAGGCGTGTACGGCGATCTCCTCGGCGGTGAGCGGGCGCTCGGTGTGCCAGGTCACCATCCAGTTCACCACGCGCGTGTCGTCCATCGGCACCCAGATGTGCGACTGCACGATGGGGTCGTCGATGTCGGCGGGCGGCATGGTGTGGAACGGAAGAAGGTACTGGGTGATGCGCCAGTACCAGCCCTGGGGATGCGCGCGGCGCGCCCCGATCACCACCCCATAGTCGGTGTCGGCCACCTCGAAGCGCGGGGCGCGATCGCCCGTCTCCACCGCCGCGCCCACGCCGAAGCTCGCGCGATCCATCGCCTGCGTCACCGCCGCGTCGTCGTGGCGAACGGGGGCATGAAGAAAAGAGATGTGGCTGGAGTCGATGCCGCCCTCCATGGCCTGGAACCAGTTGCACTCCTGAACCCGCTTGGAGATGAACGTGTGGCTCTGCGGGAGAAGCGTCCACTCGAGCTCGGGCAGCGCGGGCCGCGTGTCCGCCGGCCCCATGTAGGCCCAGATCACGCCGCCCTTGTCCACGCACGGATAGGCGTCGTGGCAGACCTTGGCGGCGAAGGCCGACTCCGGCGGCTCGCTGGGCATGTCCACGCACTGGCCGTCGAGGCCGAACTTCCAGCCGTGGTAGGGGCAGCGCATGCCGCCCGGCTCGTTCCGGCCGAAGTAGAGTGAGGCGCCGCGGTGGGGACAGAACTCGCCGACCAGGCCGGGCATGCCCTCGGGAGTGCGGTGGACGATGAGGCGCTCCCCGAGGAGGGCCACCCGTTTCACCCGACCGCCCGCCTCGACCTCGTCGGACCGCACCACGGGAATCCAGTAGCGCCGGAGCAGCGCTCCCATCGCGGTGCCCGGCCCGACCCGCGTCAGCAGCTCGTTGTCTTCCCGGCTCAGCATGGTGGTCTCCTCCGGCGGGGCAAGGGTAGCACGCGCCTGCGGCGTCGGTTTCACTCCCGTGGTCGCGCCGAACTCCTGTATACTACGCTCACGTGCACCGGTCACCCTCGAAGCCGTTCCGCTGTGACGTCGTGTCTGAGGACGTGACGGTATCGCTCCGCCGCCGCCGGTCGCTCCTCGGCAAGGGCGACCTCTACGTGCAGTGCAGCGAGGTGGACTGCCAGTACGTCGACACCAACGAGCCGCCATGCCCGCTGAAGCTCGATCTCTTCGCTGCCGAGATCGCCGCGCGGGAGCGCGAGCGCCAGGAGTAGAGCGGGACGACGCGCCCCGCGGGGGCCACCCCGCGGACGGTCACCTGGGCCCTCAGTCGAGCGTCACCGCCCCGGCGGCGGCTGCCGCTTCCCAAGGCAGACGCGGGATCTGGGTGGCAAGCTTTCCGCCGCTCACGTCGATGAGGGTGCCGGTGATGTAGCCGGCCAGATCCGAGGCGAGGAAGCATACCAGGGTCGCCACCTCGCGCGCCTCCCCCCAGCGCCGGATCGTCAGCGTATCGAGGAGCCGCCGCTGATGCGCAGGAGGCGCCTCCGCGAAGTGATTCATCTCGGTGGGGATCATGCCCGGCGCGTAGCAGTTCACGGTGATGTTCCACGGCCCGAGCTCGCCCGCGAGCACCCGGGTGAAGTAGTGCACGCCCGCCTTGGACGCGGCGTAGGCGGCGCCGCCGGCGATGGGCAGGATGGCGGCGAACGACGCGGCATTGATGATGCGGCCGCTCCGCTGCCGCTTCATCACCGGGATGACGGCACGGCACGTGAGGAACGTGCCCTTGCAGTTGACGTCCTGGTTGAGATCCCAGGTCTCCTCGCTGAGCTCCTCGACCAACCCGCCCGGCGCCACGCCGGCATTGTTCACCAGCACGTCGAGGCGACCCTCCTCGGCGACCACCGCCGCCACCACCTCCGCGATCCGCGCGGCGTCGCGCACATCGCACCGATGCGCGCGACCGCGCCAGCCCGCCGCCATCCAGTCCGCGTCGACCGCCTCCAGATAGTCCGGGCGCAGGTCGGTGACATGCGTGATGGCGCCCTCGGCGGCGAGGGTGCCGGCGATCTCGCGACCGATGCCACGGCCCGCGCCGGTGACGAGGGCGACCTTGCCTCGAAGATCGATCTGCACGATGGAGTCCTCCCCCGCCGGCGATCCGGCGGCCCAGGCATGAGCTGCGGCGTCGCGCGCGGCGCGCCGCCCGCATCGTAGCATCCGGCGTCGCGACGGCTCGCCGGTGTAGAATGCCGCCGCCATGCCGCCCACCCTTCTGGTGCTCCCGCCCGTCTCGCCGACCGCGCGGGGCTGGGCCACGCGCCTCGCCGCCGCCCTGCCCGCCCTCCGCGTAGTGGTCGCGGAGGACGAGGCCGCCGCCGCCGCGGCCATGGGCGACGCCGAGGCGGCCTTCGGTACGATCTCTCCCACGCTCCTCCGCCGGGCCGCGCGGCTGCGCTGGCTGCAGGCGCCTCAGGCCGCGCCGCCTGCCGGCTACTACTTCGGCGAGCTCATCGCCCACCCGGTGGTCGTCACCAATTTCCGGGAGATCTACAACGATCACATCGCGGCGCACATCATGGCCTTCGTGCTCGCGTTCGCCCGCGGCCTCCATCACTATCTACCTCAGCAGCTGCGCCGCGAGTGGCGGCCTCACCCCCTCGACTCGGGCGTCGTGCACCTGCCCGAGGCCACCGCGCTCATCGTGGGCGTGGGCGGCATCGGGGCGGAGACGGCCCGGCTCGCCGCGGAATTCGGCATGCAGGTGATGGGGGTGGACGCGCGCCGCCGGGACGCCCCGCCGGGCGTGCGGAAGCTCGACGGCCCGGACGCGCTCGACTCGCTCCTGCCCCTCGCCGACTTCGTGATCCTGACCGTCCCGCACACGCCGGAGACCGAGGGGTTCATGCACCGCGCGCGCTTTCAGCGCATGAAGCGCAGCGGCTTCTTCATCAACATCGGGCGGGGCCTGACCACCCGGCTCGACGATCTGGTGGCGGCGCTCCGCGCGGGCGAGATCGCGGGGGCGGCGCTGGACGTGTTCGAGCAGGAGCCCCTGCCCGCCGATCACCCGCTGTGGACCATGCCGGGAGTGCTGATGACGCCGCACACCGCGGGCTACGGCCCCTATCTCGACGACCGGCGCTTCGAGATCCTGCTCGACAACAGCCGGCGATTCCTCGCCGGCCAGCCGCTCCGCAACGTCGTCGACAAGACGCGCTGGTTCTAGTGCCGGCTCCGGCGCGCCTCCGCGCGCTCGGGCGAGACCGGCGGGGCCGGCGCCTCCACGATGGCCGCGGTGCCGTCGGCACGGGGCTGCACCACGAGGCGGCGCGCGTGGAAGGCCCCCAGCGTTCCCCGGTGGCCGACGCTGAACATCATGGTGCCCGGCAGCCGCTCGCGCATCAGGGCGTAGAGGCGCGCCTCGTTGGCCTCGTCGAGCGCCGAGGTCGCCTCGTCGAGGAAGAGCCACTCCGGCCGCTGCACCAGCGCCCGCGCGAACGCGATGCGCTGCTGCTCACCGGGCGAGAGCTGCTGCGCCCAGTGCCCCTCCTCGTCGAGGCGGCTGGCGAGCCCGGGAAGCCCCACCGCCTCCAGCGCCTCGCGCAGGATCTTGTCGTCCATGCCGCCGCCCGCCCCCGGGTACGCGATCACCTCACGGAGCGACCCGATGGGGAGATAGGGCCGCTGGGGCAGGAACAGCACGCGCGCGTCCGGCGCAATTCGGATCTCCCCGTGGCCAAACGGCCAGATCCCGGCGATGGCGCGGATCAGCGTGCTCTTGCCCGACCCCGACGCGCCGCTCAGAAGCACCGACTCGCCCCGCGCGAGCGACAGGTTGATGTGCTCGATGAGGGGATGGCCGTCGGGCCGGTCGATCTTCACGCCCTCCACGGTCAGGCGCGCGGGGCGCCCTTCGGTGACGCGCACGCCGGTGTCGCCCGCGTGCCAGCGCACCGCCTCGAGCGTGCGGTCGAAGCCGGCGAGCCGCTCCACCACCGCGCACCAGGCCGCGATCTCCTTGTACGACTGCACGAAGAAGCTGAGCGCGTCCTGCACCTGCTGGAAGGCCTGGCTGGTCTGCATGAGCCCGCCCAGCCCCAGCTCCCCGCGGAAGTAGCGCGGGGCCGCCACGATCGACGGCACGATCCACGCGCCGAGGCCGTAGCCGGACGTGAAGTACGTCATGCGCTTTTGCCGCCGCATGATCCCCCACCAGTTCGACACCACGTCCTCGAAGCGCTGGCGGAAGGTCCGGAGCTCGTCCGACTCGCCGCGATAGAGGGCGACGCCCTCCGTGTTCTCGCGGAAGCGGACCAGGCTGAACCGGAAATTGGCCTCGTAGCGCTGCCGGTCGTAGTTCAGGCGGACGAGGGGACGGCCGAGCAGGTCGGTGAACCACGTGCCGCCAACCGCGTAGAGCACCGCGACCCACACCATGTAACCGGGCACGTGAATCGTGGACCCGCCCACGGACATGGCGAAGGTGCCGGAAAGGCCCCACAGGATCGCCACGAATGTCACCAGGGTCACGACGGCGCGCAGGCCGCCGGTGAAGAGCCCGAGGGTGTGGGCGGCGAGCAGCCCCACGTCCTCGGCGATCCGCTGATCGGGATTGTCGGTCCCGCGCGCCATGAGCTGCATCCGGTAGTAGGCGCGGTCGGCGAGATAGGCGTTCAAGTAGCGATTGGTCAGCCACCGGCGCCACCGGATCTCGAGCATCTGGTTCAGGTACGTCTGGTAGACGGCGAGGAAGATGAAGATGCAGATCAGCCAGGTGACCCGGAAGAGCTGGGCGCGGAACGCGACGATGTTCTTGTCCTGGAGCGCGCTGTAGAAGGCGTTGTTCCACTGGTTGAGCAGAACGGCGAGGTACACCATGCCGAGCGTCAGCAGGACGACGGCGAGGAGCAGGCCCCAGGCGGCCCAGCGGTCGTCGGAGAACCAGTACGGGCGGATCAAGGCCCACGCGCGGGGGAGGGTCCGGCGGAGGCTGACGCGCTGGGGCGGCGGGTCCGGGACGGGATTAGCCACGAAAGGCATGCGCTTGAAACCCTCCGTGGCAAGATCCATAGTGAGATGTCACGATGTGATCTTACAGGACTCGGCTCCGACAACGGCGATCGGACCGTCGCGGGGGCCGATTTCGCGGGGGACTTGTGGCATACCTATCGTTGCTGCGGATCCAGCGACGGAGGCTAGCGATGCGCACGCATAGCGTTCCCCTCCTGGCCCTCTTGCTCATGGTCGCCGGGTGCGCACCGTCGCTGATGCCGCCTTCCCAGGCGGCGGCGGTCAGGCATCGTGACCGCGCGCTCGCCGCCCGCGCCGACGCCATCCACGCGACCATCAAGGACTCGGGGCGGACGGGCGCGCTCGCCTACCTCGACGGCGGCGACGGACAGCTGGTCGTGCTGCCCGGAGACAGTCCCACCGACGCGTGGGCTCGCTTCACCGCCTCGCCCGATAGCGCGAAGTCCCGGGGCACGATGCCGGCCGTCCTCACCTACGTGCACCGGGCGGACATTCCTGCTCCGCCCGAGGCGATCAGCCTGAGCGCGCTCGAGCAACAGCAGGCGCTGCGGGTCTCGGTGGCCTCGCTGCAGACCGAGCTGGCGGGCACCCACCGGAACATCGAGGACCGCCTGGGCGCGGTGGGGCGCGAGCTGCGCGAGACCATCGAGACGAGCCGGCGCGAGGCCGACGCCGCCCAGGCCGCCGCGCGGGCCGACGTGCAGCGCGCCCTCGGCGCCTTCGCCGACGACCTGAACAGCGTGCGCCGGCTCCTGCTCCAGACCGCCCAGCTCGGGTGGCTCAATCACGAGCTCGCGGTGGAAAACGCCGGCGGCGTTCGCAAGGTGGCCACGGCCAGCCAGGAGCTCGCGGCGAGCTCGGCGCGGCTCGAGGACACGATGCGCCAGCTCTCGGACACCCTGGCCGGCCAGCTCAAGGAGCTGGCGGCCCGCCTCGACAACATCCAGGGCAAGGTCACGAGCCTGAAGTGAGGCGTCTGTCCCTCGCGTTCGCGCTGCTCCCCCTGCTTGCGGCCCGTCCCGCCCCCGCCGGCGAGTGGGAGACCCTGCGCGACAACTACGACGGGGCGCTGAAGACGTATGCCCGGCGGATCGCGGAGATCGAGGCGCGGGAGCGCGCGATCCAGGATCCCACCAAGCGGGCCGACAAGCTCACGCGCGACCGGATCGCGAGCCTCGACCCCTCGCTGAAGAGCGGTCCCCGTCCCCGCAGCCTCGCCGAGGCGACCGACCGGGCCGCGGCGGACCCGAGGGCCCTGCCCGAGGTCTCCCGCCTCCTCGGCGAATATCTCGACGGCGCGGGCGCGGAGTGGCAGGCCGACGGCGCGGAGCGGCGCAAGATGCGGGATGCCCTCGCGGCCCTGCAGAAGAGCCTTGACCGCGCGGGCGCCAGCCTCGACCGGGTCACCGAGGTCGCGGCCGCCACCAAGCGGCGCGTGCCCCAATCGGGAGTGCCCGCGAAGATCGCGCACATGGAGGCGGAGGCGAAGGCCCGGGCGACGTGGCAGCAGGAGCAAGCCACGCGCGATCGCGAGCGCAAGGAGCGGGAGCGTCAGGCGGGGGAGCGCGAGCGGGGCGTGCGCTGATCGCGCGCTCGCCGAGCGCGCCTTAGAGCTGCAGCTGGCCGCCGACGACCCGGGCGTAGTAACCCTGCTGCGCGAGCAGGTCGTCGGGCGATCCCATCTCGGTCAGCCGGCCGCCATCCACGACGAGCACCTTGTCCACCCGGCGAATCGTCGTCAGGCGGTGCGCCACCATCAGGGTGGTGCGACCCCGCATCAGCGCGAACAGGCTCGCCACCACCTGCGCCTCGCTCTCCACGTCGAGCGCGCTCGTGGGCTCGTCCATCAGGAGGATGGGGGCGTCCTTGAGGAAGGCGCGCGCGAGGTTGATGCGCTGCTTCTCGCCGACGGAGAGGCGCGCGCCGCCGTCCCCGACGACCGTCTGGTACTGCTGCGGGAGCTTTTCGATCATCACGTCGGCGCGGGCGGCGTGCGCGGCGGCCTCGATCTCCGTCATCGTCGCGTTCGGCTTCCCGTAGGAGATGTTCTCCGCCACCGTCGTGGGAAGGATGATCGGCTCCTGGAGCACCAGGGCGATCTGGGCGCGGAGGTCTTCCAGGCGGAGGTCGCGGAGATCCACGCCCTCGAGCTGCACGGCGCCGCCCACGGGATCGAAGAACCGCGGCAGCAGGTTCAGCAGGGTGGTCTTGCCCGCGCCGCTCGGACCGATGATGGCGACGGACGTGCCCGCCAGCAGCTTGAAACTCACGTGCTGCAGCACCGGCCGCTTGCTGTCGTAGGAGAACGACACGTCGTCGTAGGTGACGTTGCCGTACACGGGCAGCGGCCGGCGAAGCCCGCCCGCGGACGCGCCCCCGTCGGCGTGGAACGAGTGCTCCGTGAACATGTGCTCCGCGGACGGGGGCATCTCGTCGGCCCCGTCGGCGTCCCGCCCCAGCACCACCGGCCGCGCGTCCGCGCGGCTCTTCACTTCCTCCGGGGTGTCCAGGATCTCGAAGACCCGCCGCGTGCTCGCGCGCGCGCTCGACAGCGTGGCCCCCATCTGGGAGAGCTGATGGAGGGGCTCGAAGAGCTGCGCGACGTAGGCCAGGAAGACGAGCAGCTCGCCGACGGTCAACGACGAGCTCAGGACCTGCCGGGCCCCCACCCAGGTCACGCCCAGCGTGCACGCGCTCAGGATCACGGAGATCGAGCCCCAGTAGACGACCTCCAGGCCCTGCTGCGCCATCTTGTGCTGGCGCGCTTCCTCGGTCTGGGCGGTGAAGCGCTCGTGCTCGTGGTGCTCACGCGCATGGCTCTGGATGAGCGGCAGCGCGGTGATGCCCTGATGGATCAGCGAGTACACCTTGCCCTCCGCCTGCTGGGCGGCGGTGCCGCGCATCCGCATGGCGCGACCGAATACCTTGATGGAGAGGATCAACACGGGCACCGCGACCAGCGCCACCGCGGTGAGCTGCAGGTTCAGCCTTGCCATCGCCACCGCCATGAAGACGAGTGTGCCGGTGGCGCTGACGAAGATCAGCAGGCCCTGGAGGAACAGGGTCTGGAAGGCGCAGGTGTCCGTGCCCGCGCGGAAAATGATGTCGCCGGCCTCGGTGCCATGATGGTAGCGCAGGGACAGCCGCTGCAGCCAGCCGAAGACGTCGTCGCGCACGCGACGCAGCCCGCGGAGGCCCACGTTGATGGAGAGGTACACGTGGCCGGCGCACGCGGCGGCGTGCACCAGGTGCAGCCCCAGCGCCAGGCCGACCAGCGCGGTGATGAGGGCCGGCGCGCTCCAGTCGTGCATCGTCGAAGGCAGCCATGCCGGATAGGGCTTGCTGCCCAGGACGCTGTCGACCAGGATGGCGAGAGGCCAAGGCTTGAGCAGGTTGAGACCGATGCTCAGCAGCAGCAGGCCCAGCGTCAGGCCGACGCGGCCGGCATCGGGCCGGAAGTAGCCGAGCGCCCGGAGCAGTTGCCGGAAGCGCCCCGATGCGGTGGTTACGTCGCGGGATTGCCCTGGAGTGTCCATGTTCCTGAAATGCCCCAGGCAGCAAGGCACGTGCCATGGGGTCGACGGGAAGACAGGTCGGCCGGAATGCACCCGGAGCAACGGATTTCCGGGATCTGAAATCCGGCAGGGTCCGGTCGGGAGGGTCTCATCGAGTAAATCCTACACGAACCGGTATGTAGGGCCGCCGAAGATCCAAGACGGCTCTCCGCCCGACCTATCGAGCCTATTCCGCGTGCAGTGGCGCCGGCGCATCGTCCTCCCGGGGGCCTCCCTTCGGCGCGTCGATCCGCACGCGCCGAAGGAGCGGCAACAGCCCCAGCGTTCCGCAGAAGAGGAGGAAGAGCAACCAGAAATCGTCGGCGAAGGCCAGGAGCTCCGCCTGCCGTGTGACTTCCCGATAGAGGGTGCCCAGCGCCTGCCGCTCCGCCGTGAAGGCATCCGCGCCGCGGTCGGAGAAGTGGCGGGCCCAGGCGCGAAGGCGATCGGCGGTCTCGGGATCCCAGACGTTGACGTGGCCCACCAGGGTGGCTTGATGCTCCTGGCTTCGCCGGGCGAGGAGCGCGGTCATCACGGACACCCCGATGGCGCCCCCCAGGTTCCGCACCACGTTCAGCGCCGCAGTGGCGTTGCCCATTTTCTCGCGCGCGATGGTGGCGAGCGCGATGGTGTTGAGCGGCACGAAGATGAAGCCGACGCCCGCGCCCTGGACGAACCGCGGCCAGGCGAGCGCCCAGTAATCCATGCTGAGCGTCACCTCGGACATCACGTACACCGCGTAGGCGTTGAGCACGCAGCCGAGCGCGAGGAGCCAGCGCTGGTCTATTCTCGTGATCAAGCGGCCGGCGACGAGCAGCGAGACGAGGTTGCCGACGCCGCCGGGGGCAAGGACGAGGCCGGACGTCCACGCATCGTAGCCCAGCACCCGCTGCGTGAACAGGGCGAGCATCACCATGCTGGAGAAAAAGCCCATCATAACGACCAACATGATCAGACTCGACGCCGCGAAGTTGCGGTCGGCGTAGACGGTGAGGTCGAGGATGGGCTCGTCGGCGATCAGCTCGCGGATGAGGAAGCCGATCAGGGTGGCCGTGGCCAGCAGCGCGAGGAAGATGATCACCGACGACTCGAACCACTCGTTGCGCTCACCCTGGTCGAGGAAGAGCTGCAGGGACAGGAAGCCCACTGCCATCAGCACGAGCCCCCAGATGTCGATGCGGCCGGGCCGCCGGAGATAGGGCGGATCGAAGAGCACCGCGCTGGCGGCGAGGAAGCCCACGAGCCCGATGGGCACGTTGATGTAGAAGATCCAGCGCCAGGACCAGTTGTCGGAGATCCACCCGCCGAGCGTCGGCCCGAAGATCGGCGCCATCATGATCCCCACGCCCCACGCAGCCATGGCGGTGCCGCGCTGCCGGAGCGGGAAGATCTCCCACATGATGGCCTGCGACAGCGGCATGAGCGGGCCGCCGCCGATGCCCTGGATCATACGGGCGACCAGCAGCACCCAGATGTTGGGCGCAAGGCCGCACAGCACCGACGCCAGGGTGAAGGTGACCGTGCACGCGAGGAAGAAGCGCTTCCGCCCGATGACCCCGGCGAGCCATCCGGTGGCGGGCAGGATCACGGCGTTGGCGGCGAGGTACGAGGTGAGCACCCACGACACCTCGTCGACCCCCGCGGACAGCGAGCCCTGGATGTGCGGGAGGGCTACGTTCGTGACGGTGACGTCGAGCACCTGCATGACCGTCACCAGCATGACCGAGCCGGTGATGGCCCACTTCCGCGCCGAGCCGACGCCCGACTCGCCGATCGGCAGCGCGGCGGCGGCGGTGCTCACACGCGCTCGAGAATGTGCAGGCCCCGCCCCCGGTCGATGAGGTAGATCAGCCCGCGCTCGTCCACGCACACGTCGTTGCTCGATACCCGCGTAGAGCCCTCCGGGACCGGCGGGAGGAAGTGCGCCACCTCGCGGGGGGCGTGCGGGCGCGCGATGTCCACGATGCGCAGCCCGTGGGCGAACCACGCCACCGGGATCTCGGTGCCCGTCACGCGCTCGCTGGGCTGATGGCACCCGGTGAACTCGGGCTGCGGCTCACCGTCCACGCCCTCGACCTGGAAGCTCGCGAACGGCGTGGGACGCCGCTCGTCGGTGATGTCCACGAGCCAGAGGAACGACGGCGGGCCCGGCTCGAGCTTGGCCACATCCTCGTCGGCCACCACGAGCACGCGGCGGCCCTGGAGGGGAAAGGGCACCGGCAGGGCGGTGTGCGTCGGGGTGATGAAGGGCGGGCTCCAGTCGAGGCCGGAGACGAACCGCGGCTTCGCCATGTCCGCGATGTCGAGGATCACGAAGCCCCCGTGCCAGTAGCTCACGTACAGCCGATCGTCGAGGCGGATCGGATGATGGCAGCGGTGCTGGCGTCCCGACCACGTGGGCGTCTCGCCGCCGCCGGTCCACTGCCCCGGCATCCACCATCGCCCGACCTCCTGGGGTCGCCTCGGATCGGCGAGGTCGAGGATCATCACGATGTTCCCGACGTAACCCTCCAGCTCCGGGGAGATGTAGGCGTAGCGGCCGTCGAAGGTGAAGCGATGCACGCCGAGCCCGCCGCAGCGCCAGAACGCGAGCTCGCGCGGGCGCGCGGGATCGGAGAGGTCGAAGACGAGGAGGCCGCCCGCCTCCTTGCGCGCGTCGCCGCCGTGGCCCTCGCGATTCACCAGCATGAGGCGGTTCGCGGCGCGAACCTTGTGCGAATGCGTGCCCGGCGGCACCTCGAGGCTGGCGAGGAGGCGCGGCGAGGCCGGATCGCGCACGTCTACCACGGAGGTCCCATGGGGCGCTTTCATGTGCGCGATGCACGCGACGGCGCCGTCCACCACCACCTGCCCGCCGCCCGGGCAGTCGAAGTACGCGACCTGCCGCAGCCCCCGGGCGCTCGCGCCGCTCACGCCCGGCATTATATACGCGCCGCCACCTTGACACCCGCGCGTCGCGGTGCTGAAGTCGGACCCACGCATGGCCGAGATCGTCGCCGCCGCGCTCACCGCCCACGCGCCCCTGATCACCGGCCGCCCCGACGTGTCTCGGCCCGAGCAGCGCGACCGCCTCTACGCCGGCTTCCACGAGCTGCGCCGCCGCCTCGCCGCGGCCCGGCCCGAGCTGCTGGTCCTCTTTGTGAACGATCACCTGCAGAACTTCGCCTACAACAACCTCCCCGCCTTCTGTGTCGGGCTGGCCGAGCGATACGAGGCGCCGAGCCCGGGCGGGGCGGCCCTCATGCGCCTCACCCCGCGCACCTTGCGGGGCCGGCCCGACTGGGCGATGGCGCTGCTGGAAGCCGGCCTCGCCTCGGGGATCGATTTCGCATATTCGTACGATATCGAGAGCTGGGACGAGATGTCGGTGCCGCTGCACTTCCTCCTGCCCGACGGCGAGACGCCCGTGGTGACCATATATACGAACTGTGCGGCGCCGCCGCTGCCCGCGCCGCGGCGCTGCCGCGAGGTCGGCGCCTTCGTGGGCGACTTCATCCGCGCGCGGCCCGGCCGCGAGCGCATCGCGCTCATCGGCACCGGCGGGCTCTCGCACTGGGTGGGCACGCCCGAGACGGGACGGATCAATCCCGAGTGGGATCACTGGGTGCTGGACCAGATCACGCGCGGCGACCTCGATCCCCTGGCCCGCCTGACCTGGGACGGGATTGAACGTGACGGGGGCAACGGCGGCCAGGAGGTCCGCAACTGGATCGGGCTGCTCGGCGCCGTCCCCGGCTGGAAGGGCGAGGTCCTCGCCTACGAGCCGGTGGCCGAGTGGATCACCGGCTGCGCCACCGTCTGGGTCCACCCGTGATCAAGGTCTCGTACCCGCTCAACCGGCTCCTCACCGCGGTCGCCCGCCAGCACCAGATGAAGGAGAGCCTCACCGACGAGGAGATGGCCGGCCACGATCTTTCCGCCGACGAGCGCGCTGCCCTCCGGACCGGCGACATCCGGGCGCTCTACGAGCTGGGCGCCAACCCGTATCTCATCCGGCGCGTGTTCCGCCGCCGCTTCACCATCTGACCCATGACCCGATCCCGCTCCGCAGTGGCTGCCGTCACCGTGTGCCTGACCCTCGTCACCGCCGCCGTCCTCGGGAGCCTCCTCGCCGCCGAGGGCCAGACCCCCAAGCGGGGCGGCGTGCTCCAGTCCGTGCTGATCGAGGATCCGCCGGGGCTGCTCGTGCACGAGTCGGCCACCGTGTCCAATGTCTGGCCCATGTCGCCGTGCTACTCGAACCTGGTCTTCTTCCACCCGCAGAAGCCCCTCGAGAGTGCGGACACCGTGATCCCCGAGCTGGCGGAGAAGTGGTCCTGGCAGGACAATTACCGGAACCTCGTCTTCTTCCTCCGCAAGAACGTGCGCTGGCACGACGGCAAGCCCTTCACCTCGCGCGACGTCAAGTACACGTTCGACGTGGCGCGGGAGGCGCCGGACGCGCCCGCAAAGTTTCGCCTCAGCGCCAGGAAAGACTGGTGGGCCAACGTCGAGGCCGTCGAGGCCCCTGAGCCGCATACCGTGGTCTTCCGGCTCAAGCGGCCGCAGCCCTCGCTGCTGCTCATGCTGGCCTCCGGCTACTCGCCGGTGTATCCCGCTCACGTTCCGCTGGGCGAGCTCCGCCAGAAGTGCGTGGGCACGGGCCCGTTCAAGTTCAAGGAGTGGCAGCGCGGCCAGTCGGTGGAGCTCGAGCGGAACCCCGACTACTTCATTCCCGAGCGCCCCTATCTCGACGGCATCAAGTACACCGTCATCTCCGAGCGCGGGACGCGGCTCGCCGCGCTCCAGGCCGGGCGGCTCGATGCCTTCGTCCCCCTCGAGATGACCAAGGCCATGGCGGACGCCGCGAAGAAGAGCGCGCCCAATCTCGTGATCAGCGAGGTGGGGCAGAACGGCAGCGACAACGTGATCCTCAACGTCAAGCGCGCGCCCTTCGACAATCCGGCGGTCCGGCGCGCCGTCAGCCTCGCCATGGACCGGCAGGGCTACGTGCAGAGCGTGCGGCACGGGGGGGCGGTGGTCGGCGTGGGGCTCATGCCGAAGCCGCTGGGGATCTGGGGGCTCAGCGACCCCGAGCTGCGCACGCTGCCGGGCTATCGCGGCAGCGCGGTGGACAAGGTCGAGGCGAAGCGCTTGCTCGCCTCCGCGGGCTTCGGCCCCGGCGGCAAGCCGGTGAAGGTGGAGCTCTCCACGCGCACGCTCTCCATCTATCTGGACGTCGCGTCGTTCGTGGCCGATCAGCTCCATCAGATCGGGATCGAAGCCACCGTGAAGCAGATGGACTCCGCGGCGTGGTTCCCCGCCCTGGCCCGGCGCGACTATCAGATCGGCGGCAACCTCACCGCGGGCGGCTTCGACGATCCCGACGCGTACTTCTTCGAAAACTACAAGTGCGGGTCGTCGCGCAACTACAGCGACTACTGCAACGAGGAGGTCGATCGCCTGATCGACCAACAGTCGCAGGAGCTGGACCGGGCCAAGCGGCTCAAGCTCGTGCTGGAGATCCAGCGCCGCCTCGAGGCCGACGTCGCCCGCCCCATGCTCGGCTGGCGCAAGGAGTACTTCGCGCACTATCCCCACGTGAAGAACCTCGTCCCGCACAACGCCCTCTACAACTACGGGCGGATGCAGGACGTGTGGCTGGACCGGTGAGCGCGCTGAGTCCGGGCGCCGCGAGCGGGGCGCCGTGAAGCGCCGACACTTTCTCGTCGGCGCGGGGGCGGCGGTGGGGTGGCCGGCGGGGGCCGCGGCGCAATCGGCGCCCCCGCGGCCGCATGTCGGCGTGCTCGTCGCGGAGTCGGCGCCCCACCCCTTCACCGAGGCGTTCCGGGCAGGCATGCGCGAGCTCGGCTACGTGGAGGGGCGCACCGTGACCATCACGTGGCGATACGCCGACGGCCTGCTCGAGCGGGCCGTCGAGCAGGCGGCCGAGCTCGTGCGGCTCAAGGTCCGCGTGATCGCCGCGCACCACACGCCGGCGGTCAAGGCGTCGATGAGCGTCGGCGGCGGGGTCCCGATCGTGATGGCGCCGGCGGGAGCCCCCGTTCAAGCGGGTCTCGTGAAGAGCCTCGCTCAGCCCGGCGGCAACGTGACGGGGCTGTCGTCCATGGAAGCGGAGCTCGGGACCAAGCGTCTGCAGCTGCTCGTCGAGATCATTCCCGGCCTCAAGCGCGTGGCGCTGCTCGGCGCCCGCACCGACCCCTTCACGAAGCCTTTCGTCGGTGATTTCCGGGACGCGGCCAACCGCATGGGGCTTCAGCTCCAGCCCGTCCTGATCGACGGCGTCTCCGACTTCGACAACGCGTTCGCCGAGATGGCCAAGGCGGGCGCGCAGGCGGTGGTGATCCAGCCCTTGTTCCAGCCGCACAGCGCGCACGTCCTGGAGCTCGCCGGGCGGCACCGCCTCGCGGTGATGTCGAGCTACCGCGACATCACACAGGCCGGGGGCTTGCTTTCTTACTCCGCCGATCATGCCGCTTACTTCCGCCGAGCGGCCAACTTCGTCGACAAGATCCTCAAGGGCGCGAAGCCTGCGGACCTTCCCGTCGAGCAACCGGACAAGTTCGAGCTCGTGGTCAACCTCAAAGCCGCCAAGGTCCTCGGGCTGAACGTGCCTCCGTCCGTGCTCGCGGGGGCCGACGAGATCATTCAGTGAAGCTGGCGACGTGGCGCGGCGGCAGTCGCTTCACGCTGGACGAGGCGCCGGACCCGGTGGCCGGGCCGGGCGAGGTGCTGGTAGACGTGCAGGCCGCGGGTATCTGCGGCACCGACATCCACGCCACCCAGGGGCTCTTCCCGTGGCAGCCGCCCCTGGTGATGGGCCACGAGTACTCCGGGGTGATCCGCGCCGTGGGGCGCGGGGTGAGCGCGCGGCTGATCGGACGTCCCGTGGCCTGCGAGCCCTCGCAGGGTTGTGGCGCGTGCCCAGCCTGCGCGGCCGGCCGCGTCTCCCAGTGCCCGCGCGCCCGGCGCATCGGCGGCTTCGCGGAGCGGGTGGCGCTGCCCGTGATCTGCGTGCACCCACTGCCCCGCGGCCTCGATCCCGTCACCGCCGCGCTCACCGAGCCGGCGGCCTGCTGCCTGGCCGGGCTCGAGATGTTCCGGATGCCGCGAGGCGCCACCGTGGTCGTGATCGGCGGCGGCATCATGGGACTTCTCACGATGGCGCTCGCAAAGCGCCGCGGCGCCAGGCGTTTGATCCTCTCCGACCCGATCGAGGAGCGGCGAGCCATCGCACGCCGCCTGGGCGCGGGGATCGTCGTGGATCCGACTAGGGAGCGCCTCGCCGACCGCGTGAAAGCGGTCACCAAGGGCGTGGGCGCCGATGTCGTCTGCGAGGCGGTGGGCAAGCCCGAGCTGGTGGCCGAGGCCCTCACCCTGGTCAAGACCACCGGCATCCTCCAGCTGGTCGGCGTCAACCCGAAGGGCGCCAAGCTTCCCATCGACCTCTATGACGTCCACTACCGGGAAGTTCGTATCCACGGAGCCTACGGCCGCGGCACCGCCTTTCGCCGCGCGCTGGCCGCGCTGCCGCGGCTGCGCGCCCGCAGCCTGATCACCGCGCGCTTCCCGCTCGCTCGCATCGAGGAGGCGTTCGCCCATGCGGCGGCCGGGCGCGGCGCCAAGACCGTCATCACGCCGGGCGCGGGCTAGCGTCCGGACATCATCCAGGAGGGCTCGTCATGGAGCAGGAGCTGGCCTCTCGTGTCGCCATCGTCACCGGCGCGGGCCGCGGCATCGGCCGCGCGACCGCGCTCGAGCTGGCCCGCCTCGGGGCCGACATCGCCGTGGCGGAGCTGGACCGCGTCACGGCCGATCGCACTGCGAGCGAGTTGAAGGGGCTCGGCCGCCGCGCCCTCGTCCTGCCCACCGACGTGACCTCGCCTGCCGCGCTGGCCGGCATGGTCGAGCGCACCAAGGGCGAGCTGGGCCGCATCGACATCCTCGTCAACAACGCCGGCATCTACCGGGCGGCGGCCACGCTCGAGGTCACCGAGGAGCACTGGGACTCGGTGCTCGACATCAACGCCAAGGCGGTGTTCTTCGCGAGCCAGGCCGTGCTCCCAGTGATGATCGCGCAGAAGCGCGGCGTCATCGTGAACCTGGCCTCGCTGGCGGGCAAGATCGGGAGCAAGACCAATTTGCCCTACAACGCGAGCAAGGCCGCGGTGGTGAGCATGACCAAGAGCCTCGCCCTGGCGCACGCCGCCGACGGCATCCGGGTGAACTGTGTGTGCCCGGGCTTCGTCGAGACCGACATGTGGGCCAAGGTCGCCAAGGAGCAGGGCGCGCTCCTCGGGATGAGCGCCGAGGAGTTCACGCGCCAGCGCGCGGCGTCCGTGCCGCTGGGACGGATGGAGAAGCCCGAGGACGTGGCGAGCGTCATCGGCTTCCTCTGCTCCGACCGATCGGGCTACATGACCGGTCAGGCCCTCAACGTCACCGGCGGCGTCATCATGCACTGAGCCCCGGCGCGCGCTCACGCGCGCGAGGGCACGACGTAGCCGTAGCGGAGATTCGAGCGCCCTTCGCCGCGCGCCTCGTATTCGGCCTTGAGGCCGGTCAGGCGGTCGCGGGGGCCGCCAAGCTCGGCCGCCTTGTTGAAGCCGTAAAGCCGCGCCGCGTTCTCCCCGAGGATGGCCCGCTTCACGGGGCCGTCGGCGGGCCCCAGCGGCGCCCAGCCGTAGCGCGTCTGCATGTCCTCGGGAATCTCGAGCCGCCGCAACCCCTCGATCTGCCACTGCGGCGCGCCCGTCCACACCGCGTCGGTGCCCCAGATCACATGGTCCGCGCCCATGCCGCGCACGAGCATGCCCATGAGGGCCGCGGTGACGCGCGGCTGGGCCACGGTGGTCTGCGCGAAGAGCTGGCCGAGATCCGCGTAGACGTTCTTGACGCCGTACTTCGCCGGGATCTCCGCAAGGTCGGTGACCCAGTCCACGCGCCCCTCCCGCTCGAACTGGGCGAGTGCGTCCGCGGGATTGCCCCCGCCGGGAAAGCGGTAGCCGCCGTGATAGATGATGAAGTTGAGCCCCGGCCAGTCGCGCGCCGCCTTGCCCACGTCGCGCACGTCGCAGTAGGGCCGGAGATGGGGGAAGCGCATCTCCACCGACGGCGGGAACAGCCCCTTGTGCACGCACACGTTCACGAGCCCGGCCTTCTGCATCTTCTCGTAAGCCGGGTACACGAGCTTCTCGTCGTCCATGCGCCAAGGGTGCCTGCTGAGATCCTTGTTGGTGTTGTCGCCGATGGTATAGCCCTTGAAGGAGTCGGGCTTGAGGTCGGCGATGGCGCGGTCCATCTCCTCGAGCCAGCCCGGATAGCCCGGCGTGAAGATGGCGTGGCTCATCATCCGCCGCGCGCCGAGCCGGGCGTTGACCTTGTCGCGCGCGGCCGCCGCCATGTCATTGGTGAGGAACCAGTCCTGGGGCACTTCCGACGGCGCGCCCGAGAGCAGCGCGACCTTGGTGTCAGAGTCCAGGAAGATCTCCTTGAAGTAGTTGTCGGCCTTCAGATCCTCGAGCGTCTGGGGCTTGCCCGCGAGGGCCGGGTTCCACCCCGCGCGGCCCACCGCTTCCCGCTGGCGCACGAAGCCCTCGAGCCGCGTGTCGTCGCGGAGGAAGTGCGTGTGCGTGTCCATGACGAACTGACCGGCGAGCGCCTTCGCGCGGGCCACGGCGGCGTCCGAGTCGGCGGCCTCGGCACGGCTCGCGTCGAAGAGCCGCCCGTACACCTCGTTCATCGCGACGAACGCGGCAGCCATGCCGCTCGCCGTCTGGAAGAAGCGCCGCCGCGTGATCCCGCGTCGCCGCGCCTCGGTGTCGGCAATCTCCACGACGCGCGCCTCGACCTGCCGCTGCGCGGGGCTCTGCGGCGAGGGATAGTACTCGTCGCTCGAGACGACCTGGGTGGGCACGGGGCCGGGGAAGGCCGCGGTCTCGGCAGGGTGAAGGGACGCCAGCTCCTCGTCGCTCAGCAGTCGCATGGGCTCGTCCTCCTCCTCGCGCGCTGGCGAGTCTAGCACGGCGTCTTGAACTCATCCTCCCGGCCCGCTACTCTGCCTCCATGAATCCACTGCGGCCCGCCGATCGCTACGTCGTCGCCAACGGCCTCCGCCTCCACTGCCTCGACTGGGGCGGCGACGGCCCCCCGCTCCTCCTGCTCCACGGCTTCACGGGCCACGCGCATGCCTGGGACACGCTGTCGATCGCGCTCCAGCCGCACTTCCACGTGTATGCCCTCGATCAGCGGGGCCACGGGGAGAGCGACCCCGCGGAGGTGTACAACCCGGTCGTCGCCTTCGACGACATCAACGGCGTCCTCGCCGAGCTCGGCCTCACCACGCTCACCGTGATCGGCCTCTCCATGGGCGGGCGCAACGCGATGTACTTCGCCTCGAAGCGCCCGGAGGCGGTGCGGCGCCTCGTGATCGTGGACATCGGCCCCGAGATCAGCAAGAAGATGTCGCAGGCGCCGCCCGGACCGCCCGAGCCCGAGACCTGGGACTCGATCGAGCAGGCCGCGCAGCATCTCCTCCGCGGCAATGCCTATCCCGGCATCCACTACTACCGCTGGGTCGCCTCCCACAGTCTCAAGGCCCGGCCGGACGGGCGCCTGGTGTGGCAGTGGCATCCGAGCATCAAGGAGCGCCGCACCCAATCGGACATCGACTGGTGGGCCCTGCTCAAAACGATCTCGGCGCCCACCCTCGTGCTGCGCGGCGCCGAGAGCCCGATCCTGGACCGCGACGTGGCCGAGCGCATGGCCGCCACGCTGCCCGACGGCCGCTTCGCGGAGATTCCGCGTGCCGTCCACACGCTGCACGAGGACAATCCGGACGCCGTGCTCGCCGCCCTGCGCGCGTTCCTCGCGTTCTGAGCGCGCCCTCCGTGCACGCCGCGCGCGCGCCGGGCCCGACGTCGCACACGTATTTCTCCCAGCGGCTGCGCCTGCACTACGTGAACTGGGGCAATCCCGGCGGGCGGCCGCTGCTCCTCGTCCACGGCGGGCGCGATCACTGCCGGAACTGGGACTGGACCGCCGCGGCCTTCCGCGACGAGTGGCACGTGATCGCGCCCGATCTCCGCGGGCACGGCGATAGCCAGTGGTCGCCCGACGGCAGCTACACCATGGCCGGCTACGTCTACGATCTCGCCCAGCTCATCCATCAGCAGCGCCTGGCCCCCGTGACGATCATCGCCCACTCCCTCGGCGGCGCCATCGCGCTCCGCTACGCGGGCATCTATCCGGAGACGGTGGCGCGGCTGGTGGCCATCGAGGGCCTCGGGCCGCCGCCCGGCGCCATCGCCGCGCTGCGCGACGTGCCCATCGAGACGCGCATGGACAAGTGGATTCAGGAGCAGCGCGGCCTGGCCGGCCGCCTGCCCCGCCGCTATCCGTCCATCGAGGACGCCTTCCGCCGCATGCAGGAGGAGAACCCGCACCTCACCGCCGCGCAGGCGCGTCATCTCACCGAGCACGGCGTGAACCAGAACGAGGACGGGACCTATAGCTGGAAGTTCGACAACTACGTGCGCGCGTGGTTCCCCTACGACATGCGCGGCCAGGACATCCAGCGTCTGTGGAGCCGCATCACCTGCCCCACTCTGCTCCTCTACGGCAAGGAGAGCCGCTCCGGTGATCCGGCCGCGGACGGCCGCGCGCGCCACTTTCCCCACGCGCGGGTGGTCGGCATCGACGGCGCGGGCCACTGGCTCCATCACGACCGACTGGACGTCTTCCTCCAGACGGTGCGCGACTTCCTGAGCGAGCGCTGACGCGAGCCCCGACCGGGCGCGGCGGGCCCTCCCCTTCGCCCGCGACCTGCGGTATGCTGGGCGACGGTTTCCGGAGCCCTTCACTCAACCCCTCACCTCCGACTCAAGGAGATCCGGTCATGGCACAGCTCACTGTTCCCCTCGATGCCGCCCGCTTCGGGAAGGGTCTTCCCTGGAAGGACTACATGGCCCAGATGGGCGACACGCGGGCCCGCACCGAGGACAACTACGCGAAGGCGACGCTCACCGACGAGGAGCGCTCGTTCTTCAAGAACCCGGCGCTCGGCAAGGTGAAGTACGCCCTCATGCTCGCCGAGAACTGGTGCGGCGACGTGCACCGCAACTCGCCCCTTCTCGCTCACATCTGCGAGGCCATGCCGAACTGCGAGATGCGGGTGTTCTTCCGCGATCAGAACCTCGACATCACCGACCTCTACCTCAACAACGGCTACCGCTCGATCCCGGTCATCGTCTTCTTCGATCAGAACTGGAACGAGATCGGCCACTGGATCGAGCGTGCGAGCGCGGCCACCCAGAAGATGATGGCGCTCCGCGCCAAGACGGTGGACGTGGCGCCGGCCGATCAGCAGGAGGCGGCGACGGCGGAGTTCCGGAAGCAGTACCAGGCGTTGCACGAAGGTCCCAACAGCCCCTGGCGCGAGGCGGTGAAGGAAGTGCGCCAGGTGCTGGCGACCCGGCTCGGGCTCCTGCCCCCGGACGCCAAGAAGTAGGTCGCGCACGATGCGGGCGACGGCCGAGACACTGCGCCGGCTCACCAGCGCGATGCTGCGCGCCGGCGGCAGCGGCGGCGAGGAAGCGGAGCTGGTGGCGGATCATCTCGTGCAGGCCAATCTCGCCGGGCACGACAGCCACGGGGTCGGCATGATGCCGACCTACGTCCGCAACCTCAAGGCCGGTCTGGTCGTCCCGAACACGCGGGCCAAGGTCGTGAAGGACGACGGGCCCATCGTCATGCTGGATGGAGGACGCGGCTACGGGCGATGCGTGGGCGGGGAGCTGATGACCGCCGCCATCGCCCGGTGCCGTCAGACGGGCGTCGCGGTGGGGACGCTCGCCAACGCGCATCACGTGGGACGGGTCGGCGCCTACGGCGAGCTCGCCGTCGGCGCCGGCCTCGTCTCGCTGCACTTCGTCAACGTCAGTGACCACCGCGCCCTCGTGGCCCCGTTCCGGGGCAGCGACGGGCGCTTCTCGACCAATCCCATCTGCATCGCCCTCCCCGCCACCGAGCGGCAGCCCCCAGTGCTCCTCGACATGGCGACCAGCGAGATCGCGATGGGGAAGGTACGCGTCGCGAAGAACGAGGGAAAGCTCGTCGCCGAGGGCGCCCTCATCGACGCCGCCGGCCGCCCCACCCGCGACCCTAACGTCATGTACGGGGAGCCGTCGGGATCGCTCCGCCCCTTCGGCGAGCACAAGGGCTATGCGCTCGCCGTCGTCACCGAGCTCCTCGCCACCGCGCTCACCGGCGGGCCCAGTATCCAGCCCGACAACGCGCGGCTGGGCGGCATCGTCAACAACATGCTCTGCGTGCTTCTCGATCCGGCGCGCCTCGCGGGCCTCGAGTGGTTCCGCCGCGAGCTCGACGGCTTCGTGAGCTACGTGAAGGCGTCCCCGCCCGCGGCCGCCGCCGCCGTGCTCGTGCCCGGCGATCCCGAGCGCCAAGCCCGGGCCGAGCGCGGCCGCGACGGGATTGACGTCGACGCGACGACGTGGGAGGAGATCCTTGCCGCGGGCGAGGCGGTGGGCCTGCCCCGCGCGCAGGCCGAGGCGCTCGTCGCCTGAGGTGAGCGCCCCGCCCCGCCCGGCCGACGAGCTGCCCCTCACCGGCTACACCGTCCTCGACCTCACGCGCGTGCTCGCCGGGCCTTACTGCACGCGCATCCTCGCCGACATGGGCGCGCGGGTCATCAAGATCGAGCGGCCGGTCGAGGGCGACGACATGCGGCGCAACTACATGCAGCTCGAGCCCGGGCGCACCGACCAGTCGAGCTACTTCACGCGCGTCAACGCCGGGAAGGAGAGCGTGGCCGTGGACATGGCCAAGCCCGAGGGCCGGGCGGTGATCCACGACCTCGCGCGGCGCGCCGATGTCTTCGTGGAGAACTTCATGCCGGGCGTGTCGGCCAAGCTCGGCTGCGACGAGCCGACGCTGCGCGCGCTCCGGCCCGACCTCGTGTACTGCTCGATCTCCGGCTTCGGCCAGACCGGACCGTGGCGCGCGCGCCCGGCCTTCGCCCACATCATCAACGCCGCCTCGGGCCTCATGCACCTCGAGCAGGGCGACGAGCCAGCGCCCCGCGCCTCGAACCTCCAGGCGGCTGACGTGCTCGCCGGCACCCACGCGGTCGGCGCCATCGTGGGCGCGCTGCTCCGTCGCGGCCGCACCGGTCGGGGCGCCCACCTCGACGTCTCGATGCTGGAGGCGCTGATCAGCGCCGACAGCGTCACCTACGCGGCCGTGCTCAACGGGGGCGAGGAGGCGGGCAATCCACGGCCGGGCATGGTGGTGGCGCCCATCGGCGCGCGCTGCCTCGCCATGCAGTTCGTGGGGTCGGGCGAGCTCTGGCCGCGGCTGCTCGCGCTCATGGGGCGCCCCGAGCTGGGCAAGGATCCGCGCTTCGACACGGCGGACCAGCGCCGCGCCAACTGGCGGGTACTCCGCGAGATCGTGGTGACCTGGCTGCAAGCGACCTACCCGAGCGTGGAGGCGGCCCTGGCCGCGCTGGCGGATGCGCGCATTCCTTGCGCGCCGGTGCTCCGGCCCGCCGACCTCGTGGCGGAGCCGCACCTGGCCGAGCGGGGCTTCTTCCCCTCCGTCCCGCATCCCGCCCGCGGATCCGTGCGCATCACCTCGACCCCCTACCATCTCGATCATCGGCCCATGGAGCCGCGCGGGGGGGCCGCGTACCGCGTGGGCGAGCACACCCGTGACGTGCTGGTGCGCGACCTCGGCTATAGCGCCGCGCGCATCGAGGCGCTGCGGCAGGCGCGCATCGTCGACATTCCCTGATTCCTCCCCGACATTTCCCCGTCATTTCCCGCGCCCAAAGCGCGGTTTAACTCGACCTATGGGATAGACTGAGCGGGCGGAGGTTCCTGTCCGCAGACCCCATGGGAGGCCACGTGGACAAGCAGGCGGACGGCACGATGTTGGCCGCCGACCTGCGCACCCTCGCCGAGGCCGATGCGCGCCGCACTCCCATGGATGCGCTGCTCGAGGCGGCGGGCCGGGGCGAGTGGGACGACGACCGCGGCTTCCGGCTGCTCGGCCGGCTCTGGACGCTCAAGCGCGCGATGTACTACGTCTACGGGGCCTGGGCGATGGGCCTCAACGTCAACGAGTTCCCGCCCGCGGTGGCCTACCTCTTCGGCAAGCAAATCTACGACGACTCCACGCACGAGATGCAGTACGTGGACGAGATCCTGCGCCGCGGCTGGGCGCCCACCCAGCGCGTCGCGTTCGCCCATCCCTACTGCGCCTTTGTCCCCGCCACGCGGCTCGCCTACTTCGTCTTCGCCCTCCGCGCGCTCACGAACTACCGGCAGAACATCCGCATCGCCGCCTTCAACCTCGGCGCCAAGGTGATCGAGCTCACCTGGCTCGAGCGGCTCGGCCGCGACTGGCCGGATCCCACCCTGCGCGCGCTCTTCGCCGGCCAGGTCGCGGAGACGCGCAGTCACGTGCTGATGGGCCGCTTGATCGTCGAGCGCTGTGTGGGGAGCGCGGTGGACGAGGGGCTCGCCCGCATCGATCACGGCGTGGTGCGCCAGAACTATCTCTTCGCCCTCGACGAGATCGCCGCCGTCACCCTGGGCCTGGCCGAGGTCAAGGGTGAAGTCTCGGTGCCCAAGGACTAGGGCGTGCCCCCCGCGAGCATCCCCATCCGGGTCGACCACGAGGCGTGCACCGAGTGCCGCATGTGCTACGTGGTTTGCCGCGAGATCGACCTGAACGCGGTGTACGTGGCGCCCGAGCCGCGCCATCGTTTCGAGATCGACCCCGCCCGCTGCCTCTACCCCGGCTGCACCGCGTGCCTCATGTACTGTCCCGCACCCGGCTCCATCGTGGAAGCGGCGAGCGGACGCTCGCTGGTGCCCCCGCCGCCCGACGTGTGGACGTCCGACCGGCGCGTGCCGCGGGGGATCGCGTGATGCCGCGGCCCAATCACCCGCTCGTGCAGCAGTTCATGGACGCGTGGGTCACGCCCACCGGCTTCGCCGGTCCCGGCGTCGAGTTCCGCATGCGGATGACCGCGCGCTGCCTGCCGATCTGGAACGGCGCGACGGCGCGGGCGGTGAAGGGCGGCGAGGCCGACCGCCACCTGACTGGCGACGACTGGAAGATGGAGCGCGCGCTCGCCGGTTACGCGCTGGAAGGGCCGCAGATGTCCATCAAGCAGATGTCCACCCAGCTCCTCTCCGTGCCCATGGATCAGCAGGCGCGCTACATCGATCTCCAGCGCATGCGCGCGCGCCAGATCTGGGACGAGGTCAAGCACGGCCAGCTCAACGCCGACGTGCTCCTCCGCGGCGGCCGCATCAAGAGGGAAGACGAGCTGATGGCGAGCGTGGAGGCCAACGCGCAGGACAACCTCGCCTACTTCGGCCTCACCTCCATGTTCGCGCATCTCCATCCCCTCGCCCGCGCCGCCCAGAACTACTTCGTGGAGGCCATCGCCTGCCTCGGCATCACCGCCACGCTCGCGGCCGTCGACGATCCGCTCATCCGCCACCAGATGAAGAGCCAGCAGGCGGAGGAGCTCATGCACTTCATGGAGGGCAAGTACCAGCTCGACGCCTACTGCCTCACCGCCGAGGAGCAGCGCCCGGTGGAGGAGGCCTTCGACTTCCTCCTCAAGCCCTGGGCCACCACCATGAACCCGGCCTTCGGGGCGCGGCGCGAGGGCGGCGCGTGAAGGTCCGCATCGACGACGACCACTGCATCGCCTGCGGGCTCTGCCGCGAGGCCTGTCCCGAGGGTGCGGTGCATCCGCGCATGCAGGATATCCACCACCGGTTCGAAGTGTTGTCGCACGAGTGCACAGGCTGCGCGGTGTGCCTCCCGTACTGCCCGGTGCCTCCCGCGCTCGTGCAGTACGACATCGCCACCCCCTGAGCGGGATCATGGCCGGCGCGTTTTCCGCCTCCGAGGTCGAGGGATCCGTCCCCGCCCGGTTTGCGCGCGTCGCCGCCGCGCGTGGCGATGCCCTCGCCATCGTGGGTGATGACCGGCGCCTCACGTATCGCGAGTTGGACCGGCGCTCGGACGCGGTGGCCAGGGCCATCCTGGGAGCGGGCGGCGCGGACGACCTCCCGATAGCGGTGCACGCCGACGTGCCCGCCGCGACCATCCTCGCCATGCTCGCCACCTGGAAGGCAGGCCGCTTCTGCGTGCCTCTCGATCCGACCCTGCCGCCGGCGCGACTCGAGGCGATCCTGCGCGACGCGGAAGCATCGCTCGTCGTCACCGACGGGGCGCCGTCCTTCGACGTCGGCGCGCGGCCCGTGATCCGGCTGGAGGCCCTCGACCTCGATGCCGGGGTCCCGCCGCTCCGCCCCGAGGTCGGCGCCGACGCGCTCGCGTGCCTTCTCTACACGTCCGGCTCCACCGGCGAGCCCAAGGGCGTCGTGCGCACCCATCGCAACCTGCTCCACCGCGCGCGCTGCGCGGTGGGTTCCCTCGGCATCGGCCCCGACGATCGCGTGAGCGCGCTGCATTCCCCGGCCTTTGGCGCGGGGCTCCGCGACGTGCTCGCCGCGCTCCTGGGCGGCGCGACCCTTCTGCCATTCGACGTGCGGCGGGCGGGCATGGCCGCGCTCGCCGAGTGGATCGAGCGCGAGGCCATCACCGTGCTCTGCGCCGTGGTCACCACGCTCCGCCACTTCCTGGGCAGCCTGGACACCCAGCGACGCTTTCCTTCGATCCGAATCGTTCGCCTGGGCAGCGAGGCGCTGTTCCGCGAGGACGTTGAGCGGCTCCGGGCGCGCCTCGCCCCCGGCTGTGTGCTGGTGGCGGGCTACGGCGCCAGCGAGGCCAGCGGCATCGTCGAATACCGCATCGGTCCCGACACCGCGCTCGCGCCGGGCCGCGTGCCGGCGGGCTATCCGCTCGAGGGCGTGGAGATCCTCATCCTCGGCGAGGACGGAGCTCCGCGGGCCGCCGGGGAGAGCGGGGAGATCGCCGTGCGCAGCCGCTATCTCTCGCCGGGCTACTGGCGGCGTCCCGACCGCACGCGCGCCACGTTCTCGGGCGATGCGACGGGCAACGCCCCACGCGTCTACCGCACCGGCGACCTCGGGCGGCTCGCCCCCGACGGCTGCCTCGAGCTGATCGGCCGTCTCGATCACCAGGTGAAAGTCCGCGGTTATCTCGTGCACCCCGACGAGATCGAGCGGCACCTGCTCGAGCACGAGGAGATCCGCCAGGCGGCGGTGGCGGGGCAAGAGGACGCCTCCGGCAACACGCGGATTGTCGCCTATGTGGTGCCGGCGGGAGACAGCGCGCCCACACCCGCGGCCCTCCGGGCATTCCTCGGCGCGCGCCTGCCAGAGTACATGATGCCCGCAATGTTCGTACACCTGGCGACCCTACCCGTCACCCCTAGTGGCAAGGTCGATCGCGCCGCCCTGCCTCCCGCGGAGGCCGCCGGCCGGCCCGGATTCGTCCACCTCCGCAATCCCCTTGAGCATCAGATCGCGAGCATCTGGGAGGCTCTGCTCGGCGTTCGTCCCATCGGCGCGACCGATGACTTCTTCGAGCTCGGCGGCAGCTCGCTCCACGCCGCCGCCTTCGTCGCTTCGCTCGAGCGCGTCTGCGGCCGGGTCATCCCACCGTCGGCGCTGCTGGAGGCGAGCACCGTCGGTGCCCTGGCAGCCGCTCTCCTCGCGAACCGCGCTTGGCTGCGCAAGCCGCTCCTCACTCTGCGCGCGCGGGGGAAGCGGCTCCCGTTCTTCTACCTTCACGGCGACTACAACGGCGGGGGCCTCTACTGTCACGCCCTCGCGCGTGGCCTGGATCCCGAGCGTCCGTTCTACGTGCTCCATCCCCACGGAATCGATGGGCGTGCCGTGCCCTCGACTATCGAGGAGATGGCGGTGGACCGGCTCGCGATTCTCCGCGCCGCCCGGCCCCATGGGCCGTATCTGCTGGGCGGCTACTGCAACGGCGCCTTCGTCGCGCTCGAGATGGCGCGGCGGCTTCGCGCCGAGGGCGAGTGGGTCGGAGTCACCATCCTCGTCGAGTCGCAGGCGCCGACCGGCGCGCAGGTTGCACTCCAGCGCGTCGTGGATCGCGTCGGCACGCTGCGCGGCTTCTCGGACGGGTCGCGCAGGCGGATCGCCGCGCGCGTCGATCACCTGTCGGACCGGATCACGCGGTGGAGCCAGTACTACGGAGGTCGGGTGCGCGAGCTCCGGGTGTCGTCATGGACCCAGAAGGCCGCCCTCGCCCGGCGTGCGCTCGCCAGTTGGGCGCGCGGCATCGTGCGACGGCTGGGCCTCGTCCGCGCGTCCGAACGTCCACCAGCCCCGGCGCAGCCAACCCTCGGCCGCCGCCATGTCTACCGCGCCACGCTGCGGCGCTACGCACCCCCGCCGTTCGACGGGCGCACCGTGTTACTGCGTGCGGAGGGTGAGCCCGCGCACCGGCACGATCTCGGCTGGTCGCGCCTGATCCCGAAGGTCGAGGTCGGCGTCATTCCCGGAGAGCACCTGACCTGTATCACCCGACACGTGGACGCATTCGCCGTGCGCCTCGAGGCGATCCTCAAGACCGCGGACACCGCATCGCAAGGAGAGAAGCCATGACGTCGTCTATCACGATCGACGGCGGGTCCCTCACCGTGGAGGCCGTCGAGGCGGTCGCACGCCACGGCGCCCGCGTGGACCTCCACGGCGGCCGCGACGTCAACGATCGCATCGCGCGCTCCTACCTGCTCAATCAGCAGCTGATGGGGCGCGGCATGCCGATTTACGGCGTGACGACCGGGCTCGGCGACTCCGTCGACCGCCACATCGGCCTCGACCGGGCGGCGCGCCTCCAGGGCAATCTCATCGCGTACCTCGGCTGCGGCGTGGGCGAGTACATGCCGGTCGAGGAGTGCCGCGCCATGCTGCTGGCCCGCGTGAACTGCCTCGCCAAGGGCTATTCCGCCGTGCGCCCCGCCTTGATCGATCGCCTGATCGATCTGCTCAACCGCGACGTCATCCCGTGCATCCCGGCCATGGGCTCGGTGGGCGCGAGCGGCGATCTCATCCCGGCCTCCTACATCGCTGCGGTCGTGATGGGCAAGCGAGATGTCTATCACGGCGGGCGCGTGCGCCCGACCGCGGAGGTCTACGCGGAAGCCGGGCTCGCGCCGATGACGCTCGAGCCCAAGGAAGGCCTCGCGATGGTCAACGGCACCAACTTCATGACCGCGGTGGGCGCGCTCGCGCTGCAGGACGCGCACCGCCTCGCCGTGATCGCGGACGCCTGCACCGCCCTGGCCACCGAGGCCCTCACCGGCATCACGGGGCCCTTCGACCCGTTCCTCCACGACACCGCCAAGCCGCATCCCGGGCAGGTCGCCTCCGCCGCGCGCACCCTGCGCCTCCTTCGCGGCAGCCGACTCGCGCGCGACTACACGGAGCTGGTGCACGAGCTGGGCACGCTGGACAAGGGCTATCGCCGGCTGGAGGCCAAGATCCAGGACAAGTACTCGATCCGCTGCGCCCCGCAGTGCGTGGGGGCCCTCCACGACGTCGTGACCTGGACGCGGCAGATCCTCTCCATCGAGCTCAACTCGAGCAATGACAACCCGCTCTACGACCTCGAGGCGGGCACGGTGCGGAGCGGCGGCAACTTCTCGGGCTTCCACGTCGCTCTCGCGATGGACACGCTGAAGACGGCGGTGGCGAGCGTGGCCGATCTGCTCGACCGGCAGTTCGAGCTGCTGAACGACGAGAAGTACAACATGGGGCTGGGGATGTGCTGCACCAACCCGCTCCCCGACGATCATCCCGAGGCGGGCACACATCACGGCTTCAAGGGTATGCAGCTCGCCATCTCCGCGCTGACCGCGGAGGCCCTCAACGCCTGCACGCCGATGACCGTGTTCAGCCGCTCCACCGCGTGTCACAACCAGGACAAGGTCTCGATGGGCGCGACGGCGGCGCGGCAGGCGCGGGAGGTGGTGGACCTCACGCAGCGCGTGGCGGCGATCCACCTCCTGATCCTCTGTCAGGCCGCGGATCTCCGCGGGGCGGACCGCCTCGGCGAGGGCACTCGCCGTGTCTACGAGGCGGTGCGCAAGGTCTCCCCCTTCGTGGACTTCGACCGGGAGCTGCGGCCGGACATCGGGCGCGTCGTCGAGCTGATGTGCTCGGGCGTCCTGGTCGACGCCATCGAGGCCTAGCCGGTCTTCGAATACTTCCCGCTGAGCTGGGGCGTGGTCCCTTCCTCGCCCTTGTTCTGCCGGTCGAGCCGCGTCTCGCGGGACCACGTGCGCTTGAGATCGTCGCGCACGCCGAAGCGCAGGCGGCCCAGCCCCTCGGTCTCCAGCTCGATGCGGTCTCCGTCCTGGAAGCCCGAAAGCCCCCGGTGATTGGTGCCGGTGGCGAGGAGGTCGCCGGGCTCCAGGGCGTGAATGGAGGTCACCCACTCCACGCAGCGCGGGATCGTGTGGGCCATGTCGCTCGTGTTGAAGTTCTGCATGAGCGTGCCGTTGACCCAGAGCCGCACCTGGAGCTTGTGCGGGTCGGCGATCTCGTCCGCGGTCACGATGTAGGGGCCGATGGGCGCGAAGGTGTCCCGGCTCTTCATCTGGTAGAACGTGTTCCCGGCCGGGGGCAGGCCGCGCGCGGAGCCGTCGATGAAGTTCACGTAGCCGAACACATGGCGCATGGCGTCCGCCGCGCGCACCTTGGACGCGCGCGCCCCCATCACCAGCGCCACCTCGGCTTCGCCTTCGAAGATCGTGGCGGGCACGTCGGGCAAGATCATGGTGTCGCCGACCCCGATGATCGCCCCGGGGGATTTCAAGAAGGCGTTGATGGGCGCGGGCTCGCTGCGCGTGCCGTCCTCCATGTAGTTCACCGCCATGCAGGCGATGGTGCCGGGGCTCGGCAGCGGCGGCCGGAGGCGCACCTGGCCGAGGGGCACGCCCTTGCCCGCGTCGGCGGCGGCCTGGAGCCGGCCGCGATACTCGTCGAAGCGCGTGATGAGGCCGCGGATCAGGTCCTGGGCCTGAAGGCGCGGGATGTCGCGCGTGAGGTCGGTCACATCCACCACGATGTCGCCCTTGAGCACGCCCAGCCGCCACTCGTCGAAGAAGAGGATCTTCACGCGGGCCTCCTTTGGAATGCTGCCTGGGTTGAGGCCCCCCGACTATACACCCCGGGCCGTCCCCCGTTGACAGGGGCGGCGCCATCGGGAACCATGGCCAGCATGAGCCCCAAAGCGATGGTCCTCGAGTTCGGGATGGGTGTGGACGTGCATGGCAACGATGTGACCAAGGCCGCGTGCCGCGGCGTCTCGGACGCCATCCGGCACTCGAGCCTTCCCCTGTTCCAGGACGTGCGCGCCCGCGGGGGCCGGATGCTCGTGGACGTCACGGTGGGTGTGCCCGATCCGGACAAGGTGGACGTCGAGCGGGTGCGTCGCGAGCTTCCGCACGGCGAGGTCACCGTGCACCCGGTGGCGGGCGGCCTCCGCGTACCCGGCGCCGACACCCTCATCGCGTGCGTCGCCATCACGGTGAGCGTGGACGACGGGAAGGGAGTCATGCCGTGACGACCACCGCCGTCGGCATCGGACTCAAGCGTCTTCAGCACCTCGTGCTCTGGGTGTCGAACGTCGAGCGCAGCGTCCGCTTCTACTGCGACCTCCTCGGCTTCGAGGTCAAGCATCGTCGTCCCCACGCCGCGTTCCTGAAGATTCCCGGCACCCCCGACGACCATCACCTGGGCCTGTTCGAGCAGCCGGGCGTGGCGCCGCCCCACGAGGGCGTCGCGCGGATGTACCACGCCGCCTGGGAGGTGGGCGCGCTCACCGACCTCGTCACCGCGCAGCGGCGACTGGTCGAGGCGGGCGCGCTGGTGGGATCGTCGGATCACGGCGTGAGCCTCTCGCTCTACGCCAAGGACCCGGATGGGCTCGAGTTCGAGATCTTCTGGACACGCCCGGACGGCGTGCCCACGCCGACGCGCGCGCTCGACCTGGCCGGAGAGCTGGCGCGCCGGGGCCTCAAGGCGCCCTGAGCGCGCATCCTCTGCTATCATCGGCGACGGAGCCTCGACAAAGGAGACCGCCATGGCCGTGAGCACGACCTACTCCCTCGAGCAGTTCCTCGCCGACACGCGCGCGACCATCCGGGCCAAGGGTGTCCCCTCCGGCCTCGCCGAGATCCGGGGCCATCTCGAGAAGCTCCTGCACAACCCGGAACTCCTCACGACCCATCTCGGGAACCCGGTCCCCTACACCGAGCGCGCCACCATCGCCCACGACCCCGAGACCGACATCCACGTGCTCGTGCACGGACGGGAGAAGGCCGGCAAGTCCTCGGTACACGACCACGGGCCGTGCTGGGTGATCTACGGGAACTACCGGAACCCCACGCGCATGCGCCGGTGGCGCCGGCTGGACGACGGTAGCCGGCCCGGCCACGCGCGGGTGGAGCTCCAGCGGGAGTTCCTCAACGAGCCCGGGCACGCCGCGGTGTTCGCGGTGGGCGACATCCACTCCATCGAGTTCGGCGACGACACCATCTTCATCCGCGTCACCGGCGGCGACGTCGAGACCAAGGAGACCCTGCGCTTCGACCCCGACAAGCAGACCGTCGAGGTCGCGAACCGCGCGCTCGGGCAGCGCTAGGCCCTAGACCTTGCCCCAGTAGGCGCGCGCCGACGGGAAGACCGTCGCGCAGCGCGTGGGCTCGGTGGGCCCGTCGAGGGTGTCCGCGGCGGCACGCCACGTCGCGTAGTGCGGCATGGTCCGGTGCGCCTCCAGCGCGGCCTGGTCCTTGTAGACCTCGAGGAAGTAGTAGACGTTCGGATCCTTCTCGTCCTGCAGCACATTGAAGCGCAGACATCCCGGCTCGTCCCGCTCCGAGCCCAGCGCGTCCACCTCGATGGCGTCGAGGAACTTCTTCCGCTGATCCGGCTTGATTCGCACCTTCACCCACATCGCGAGCATGGCGGCTCCTTGTCGGTCGGGTCGACTGCCGCGGGGTCTATTTCCTGAGGCGCACCTCTTCGAGGGGCGCCGACCACGGGTACGGGTTGATCAGCATCAGCGCGGGCTCGGCCACCCGCGTGCTCATGGCGCTGGGCCAGATGTACTCGTAGATCGGCGCGAAACGCACGCGCTCGGCCAGCTCGCGCTGGATCCGGTGGAGCAGCGCCTCGCGCTTCTTCCGGTCGGTCTCGCGCGCCTGCTGGGCGTAGAGGGCCTCGATGTCCGGCCACGCCCCGTAGGTATACGACCCCTCCGCCGGCACCGTCTCGGAGAGCCGCGACGCCGCGTTCCCGTAGACCGCGTTGATGCACACGCACACCCCCTTGAGCTTCTTGGAGGCGAGCGCGGTGTAGAAGGCGGCCCGCTCCATGGTGCGCACGCGGGTCTTGATGCCGATCGCGGCGAGGTAGTTGGTCACCGTCTCCCCGAGGGAGGTGTAGGGGGGCCAGGGATAGAGGTCGCCCGCGTCGAAGCCGTTCGGGTAGCCGGCCTCGGCAAGGAGCTGCTTGGCCCGCTGGACGTTGTAGGGCGGCGCCTCAAGGGGCAGGGCGAAGTCGAAGCCCTTGGGCACCACATTGCCGGTGGGGGTGGAGGCGCCCACCGTCTCCACGTCGCTGAGCCCGCGGCGGTCGATGGCGAGGCTGGCGGCCTGCCGGACGCGCTTGTCGGCCCAGGGCGACTTCGGGTCCCACATGTCGAAGAAGTCGAGGTAGACGGTCCCGATGCCGCCGGAGAAGACCAGCTTCAGATTGGGGTCGCGCTTCACCTCGTCGGCCACGGGCGTGTCGATGAGATAGGCGAGGTCGACCTCGCCCCGCTTCAACATCGCCATGCGCGTGGTCGCGTCGGGCACACTCTTGTAGACGAGGCGCTTTACCGCCGGCATCTTCCGCCAGTAGCCCTCGTAGGCCTCCATCACCAGATCGACGCCCGGCGTGAAGCTCACGAACTTGTAGGGCCCGAGCCCGACCGGCGCTTTCTTGAAGCCGTCCGGCCCCACCTGCTCCATGTACTTCTTCGGCACCACCCAGCCGGCGCCGGAGGCGAACGTGCCGTAGAACGTCATGAAGTCGGGCCAGGGCTCCACGAGCACGAAGCGGATCCGGTGGGGATCCACGATCACCACGTCCTTGACCTTCTCATGGAGCAGCTTGCCCTTGGCCCGGTGGAAGGAGAACTTCACGTCCTCCGCGGTGAAGGGATCGCCATTGTGGAACTTCACGCCCTGGCGGAGCTTGAACTCGTAGGTCTTCTGGTCCCCGCTCACCGTCCACGATTCGGCCAGGCTCGGGGCGAACTGATTGCCCGGCATGGGCTTCACGAGCGCGTCGTGGAGCGCATAGAGGATCCAGAAGGGCGTGATCACGCCCACCACCTCGCCGGGGTCGAACCACATCGGCGACACGTTCACGTAGAGCGCCCAGCGCATCTCGCCCTCCGGCTTGCCCTGCGCGCCCGCCCCCGCCGGCCAGCCCGCGAGGCCGACCGCGAGCGCGGCGGCGAGCGCGACCGCCCGCGCCGCGCGCCTCATACCTGGTCGATCCCGCCGCGCAGCGCGCCGGCCTCGATGCGGCCCCACAGCACCTCGAAGCCGGGCGGCAACGCCCGGCTGTTCGGCATCGAGAGCCAGAGCCGATAGAGCAGACGGTCCTGGCGCGAGGCCGGGTCGTCCTCATAGGCGGTGCGGGCGTGATAGGTCACGTGGCTGTTGAGGAGCTGTAGATCGCCGGGGATCAGCGTCATCTCGTAGCAGAGCTCCTCGGCCAGCTCGGCCAGGAGGTCGAGCGCCTCGTCCTGCGCGGCGGTGAGCTTCGGGACGCCGGGCAGCCGCTGCGCGGCCTCGACGAACGTGCGCGAGTACTGGCTGGTGAAGCGCCCGTCGCGGATGCCCCAGACGGGCAGCGCGTAGGTGCGGCGCTCGCCGCCCGCCTCCTCGCCCTCGCGGCTGCGGTGATAGTCCTGGAGCAGCAGGGCGACGAGCTCGGGTCGCCGGGCCAGCATCGCGTCGTGGATCGCCACCGAGCTGACCACCTTGCTCTTGCCGCCCGTCCGGGCCTGGCGCACGCAGAGCAGCGCCACCACGTCGGTGCGATCCGTGTGGAAGCGCAGCGGACCAGACGACCGCGCCTTATATCTTGAAGTGGGCGGCGCGTCCGCGGTGCGCCCCGGCATGGCCGGCTGGGCGACGTTTCCGTACACGCGCAGCTCGTCGCGCACCTCGCCGATCAGCTCGCCACGCGAGTTCTGGTACCGCGCGCTGCCCAGATGCGCGCCGAGTCCGAAGTAGAGCGCGCGCAGCCCCTCTTCGTCGTAGCGCTCGACCGGGAGGCCGCGGAGCAGCGCCACGCCCCGGCCGTCCTCCAGCTCGCGCTGCACCGCCGCGAGCATGCGGCCGAAGCCCGGCAGCGGGAAGTCGCCACGGGTGATGTCGCGCCAAACGAGGCCGCGGCGCCTGACGCCCTCGACCGCCGCGTGCAGCTCCGCCACCGCCTCGGCGGGGACAGGCCAGATCCAGTCGGTGCTGCGGCTCAGCTCTTCGCCCTTCCAGGCGGCGGGACCGCCGAGGGGCCGCGCGATGGTGATGGCCATGGGACGAGACCTCCGCTGTGGGATCCGGATGGAGACGGGCGCGGCCAGCCGCTGCCAGGGCGCAGGATGGCACCGTTGGCAGGGCGTCGTCAATGGATGGTCAGGCGGAGGACGAAGCGGCGAGGGCGGCCCGGGCGGCGGTGATCTCGTCGCCGACCGCCTCGGCCCCGGGGAAGTCGCGGTGCGCCTTCCCGTACCAGTAGCGCGCGTTGTCCAGGTCACCCTCGAGGGTGTGCACGATGCCGTGCAACCACGCCGCGAGCGTGGATTCGTGCTTCTGGACGATCGTGTGCGCCTGCTGCCAGTCCCCCGCGGCGAGATGGTCCACCACGCGCGCGAGCGCCGCATCCGCCATGGGCCGATTCTACCGCGACGCGGCCGGGCGCGCCGCGTTTGCCATTGCCGGATGAATGGGCGAAGATCGCCTCGTCATGAAAGGAGACCGCCGGTGACCGACTCTCGTCCTGCTCCGGGTGTGCTCGCGGGCGTGCGCGTCCTCGACTTCGGCCGTTACATCGCGGGGCCCTACTGTGCGGCGCTGCTCGCCGACCTGGGCGCCGATGTCATCCGCATCGAGCGTCTCGACGGCGGCGAGGACCGCTGGGTGGCGCCGGTGGGCGAGGACGGCGTAGGCGCGATGTACGTGGTGATGAATCGGAACAAGCGCGGCATGACGCTCGATCCCAGCTCACCCGAGGGTCGGCAGATCGTGCAGCGGCTGGTCGCCACCGCGGACGTCGTGGTCGCGAACCTCCCGCCCGAGGTGCTGCGCTCCCTGGCCCTGGACCTCGAGAGCCTGCGTCGCGTGAAGCCCGACATCATCCTCACCACCGTCACCGCCTTCGGCGCGGGCGGGCCCTGGAGCCACCGCCACGGCTTCGACGGCATCGGCCAGGTCATGTGCGGCTCGGCCTATCTGACCGGCACGCCCGAGCAGCCGTACCGCGCCGCGGTGGCGTGGGTGGATTGCGGCACCGCCTCCCTCGCCGCCTTCGGGACGCTGGCCGCGCTCATGGAGCGTCAGAAGACGGGGCACGGCCAGAAAGTGGAGGGTGCGCTCCTGCGCACGGCGGTCGCCTTCAACAATCCCACTCTGGTCGAGCAAGGGGTGGTGCGCCCGAATCGCATCGCCACCGTGAACCGGGGGCAGACCTCGGCGCCCTCCGATCTCTTCCGCACCAAGGACGGGTGGATCATCGCTTACGCCATCGGCAACCCGATGTTCACGCGGTGGGCGCGCCTCATGGGCGAGGAGCACTGGCTCACCGATCCGCGCTTCGCGGACGACCTCGCGCGCGGGGACCACGGCGAGATCATCTCCAAGCGCATGAACGAGTGGACGGGCGAGCGCACCACCGCGGAAGCGCTGGCCGATCTCGAGGCCGCGAAGATTCCCGCGGGCCCGCTCTACTCCCCGCAGCAGGCGCTCGAGGACGCGCATATCCGCGCCGCCGGCCTCCTCGCCGACACGGAATACCCCGGGCTGCCGCGCCCCGCGCCACTGGCGCCGATGCCCGTCGATCTCTCGAAGACGCCCGGCCGCTTCCGCCACCGCGCGCCCACCCTCGGCGAGCACACCGATGTCATCCTCGGCGAGCTGGGCTACAACGCCGAGGCCATCGCGGGCTTCCGCGAGAGAAAGGTGATCTGAGCCATGAAGGGACGGGTCGCGGTGCTCCCGGCCTACGGCGGCGACTTCGAGCTGCGCGAGTATCCGGTGCCCGATCCCGAGGCGGGGGCGGTGCTGATCCGGCTGACCCGCGCGGGCGTGTGCGGCTCCGACCTGCACATCTGGCGCGGCGAGATGAAGGAGGTGTACGGCTCGCCCCCCAAGGACCTGACGTTCGGCCACGAGATGTGCGGGCGCGTGGAGCGGCTGGGCGCGGGCGTGGCGACGGACTCGGCGGGCGCGCCGCTGCGGGAAGGCGACCGCGTCGCGTTCCTCTACTTCTTCCCCTGCGGCCGCTGCCCGGTCTGCACCCGCGACGAGATGGGCTCCTGCCCGCGCAAGGGCCGCGCAAACCGCGTCGCGGGGACCCCGCCCTACTTCAACAACGCCTACGGCGACTACTACTACCTGCGGCCGGGCGGCTGGGTCTACCGCATCCCCGACGAGGTGTCCGACGACATGGCCACGCCGGCCAACTGCGCGCTCGCCCAGGTGCTGTACGGTCTCACGCGTGCCGGCGTGCGCATGGGAGACGCGGTGGTGATCCAGGGGGCGGGCGGCCTCGGCCTCAATGCCATCGCGGTCGCCCGCGACATGGGGGCCGGCACCATCATCGTGGTGGACCGCGTGCCCGCGCGTCTGGCCCTGGCCCGCGAGTTCGGGGCCGATCACACCCTGAGCCTCGAGGACCTCCCCACCTCCGAGCGGCGCATCGCCGCCGTGCAGGACCTCACCGAGGGGTTCGGGGCCGACGTGGTGGCGGACTTCGTGGGCTACCCGGACGTGGTGCCGGAGGGCCTCAGGATGCTGCGAAGCGGCGGCTGCTACCTGGAAGTCGGGTCCATCGCGCCCGGCAACATGTTCAGCTTCGACGCGACCGCCCTCGTGCGCGGCAACATCCGTCTCGTCGGGACCTCGAACTACTCCCCGTGGGCGCTCGCCCAGTCCCTCGCCTTCCTGCGTCGGGGGCAGGCGCGCTTCCCCTTCGCGCGCCTCGTCTCCCACGTCTATCCACTCGAGAAGATCTCCGATGCGTTCCAGCAAGCGGACTGGATGCAGCGGGGCGGCGATGGCCTGCGCCTGTCGCGGGCCGCGCTGTCGATGGCGTGAGGCGGCTCCGCGGGGTGCGGCTCGGAGGGGATCAGCGCGGGCTCGGCCTGATCGAGATCGCGCTGGTGCTGGTGATCGTGGCGATCGTGGGCACCCTGCTCTACCGCTACGTCGGCTCGACGGCGAAGACCGTGGAGAAGTTCAAGGAGGACCGGCCGCTCGCCCATACGCGGCTGGCCGCGGATCAGGCCACGCTGGCCGCGATGCAGGGGGCGCTCCAGACCTACCGCGCCACGAACGAGGGCAAGCTCCCGCCCGACAAGGCCGGCGTCGCCGCCCTGATGGCCGGCCCGCCGAAGTTCCAGTGCGAGGGCGGCGACTTCGACTACGATCCGGCGACCGGCACGCTCCGCCTGATCGTCACCGACGTCACCCGCTGTTGATCGGGCGGCGAGAAGGGTCCAGCGGCGAGGCGACGTACGAGAGCCGGGCGCGAGGCGTACTTACCGTACGTTGAGCGCTCGGCCGAGGGCGTCAACGAAGCCGATGGGCCCTTATCGCCGCCCGATTAGCCGCCGACGCTCTTCGCGAGCGCCCTGACGCTGTCGACGACGACGCTCACCAGCTGATCGGTCTCTTCGTTGGTGATGCAGAGCGGCGGCGCGAGGCGGAGCACGCTGCCCCGCGCGTAGACGATGGCCCCGCGGCTCCAGGCCTCGCGATCGAGGTCGGCCACGATCTTGCCGTCGAGCGGCTTGCCCGAGCCGTCCGGGTCGACGAGGTCCACGCAGACGAGGAGCCCGCGGCCCCGCACCTCCCCGACGATCTTGGTGCCGGCCAGCCCGCCGCGGAGCCCCTCCAGGAGGCGTGTCCCCTGGGCGGCCGAATTCTCGATCAGGCGGTCCTGCTCCATGATCTTGAGGTTCGCGAGCGCGGCCGCGCAGGCCACCGGGTGGGCGGCGTAGGTATTCGGGTGCACGTTCTCCTGGGTGGTGTCGTCGGGGAACGCCGCGGCCAGATGCGGCCGCGCGATGCTGGCCGACAGCGGGATGTAGCCGGAGGTGATGCCCTTGGCCACCGACATGAGGTCCGGCACCACGCCCTCGTGATCGCAGGCGAACCACCGTCCGGTGCGGCCGAAGCCAGTGATGACCTCGTCCGCGATCATGAGCACGTCCAGCTCGTCGCAGACCGCGCGCACCGCCTTGAGCCAGCCGAGCGGCGGAATGATGAAGCCCGCCGAGGAGAGGATCGGCTCCAGGATCACCGCGGACACGGTGCCGGGGTTCTCGCGCTCGATGATCTCGCGCAGCTCGCGCGCGCGCCGCTCCACCAGCTCGGCGTCGGTGCCTGTCCCGCGGTCGCGGAAGGGATGCGGGGGCGCAGCCTTGGCGAAGCCCGCCGGCTGCAGCGGCGCGTACGCGGCGGTCATGTGCGGCAGGCCGCAGATCGCGTAGGTGCCCATGGTGGCGCCGTGATAGCCGCCCTGGAGCGCGATGACCTTGTACTTGTTCGAGCGGCCGCGGGCCAGCCAGTACTGCCGCGCGATCTGCATCGAGCGCTCGTTGGCCTCCGAGCCGGACACCGCGAACATCGTGTAGCGCAGGTCTCCGGGGGTGAGCGTGGCGAGCTTGGCCGCGAGCTCGGCGGCGGGCCGGTTCGAGAACTGGCGCGTGGTCGGGTAGTAGGCCAGCTTGACGGTCTGCTCGGCGATCGCCTCGGCGATCTCGCGCCGGCCGTGGCCGACGTTCACCACCGCAAGGCCGGCGAAGCCGTCCATCAGCTTCTTCCCCTGCTCCGTCCAGACCCACACCCCTTCGGCGCGGTCGATGACCAGCTCGTCATCCTTGAGAAAGGGGTGGTCCTGTGTCTTGTGCGTCCAGAGATGGCGGATGTCGTCGACATGAGTGCTCATGGGCCACAGGGTAGGCAATGCGGCGAGGCGGGGCAAGCAAAGATTTCGGCTAACATGATGACACCATGCCGGGGTCGGCTCCGCTCGCCGAGGCGCTCCGCGGCCGGACTGTGCTCGTCGTCGAGCGCGATCCCGCCGCGCGCGGATCGCTCGCCGCTCAGCTCGCCGCGCTCGGCGTGGCGACCGACAACGCGGCGTCCGGTCCCGAGGCGCTCGTGCGGCTCGCGCGTGGGGGCGAGCAGGGCGGTGTCGGCCTGATCGTGCTCGCCGCCGACCTGCCGGGGATGGGGGCGGCCGGGCTGACGCGCGCGCTGCGGGCGCGGCCCGAGACGCGAGCGGTGCCGCTGGTGACGGTGGCGGACGCGACGCTCGATCCTGCCGCGCTGCTGCGGGCGCTCGACGAGGATGCGGCCGCGCCCGCCGAGCTCGATCTCGCCGCGGCGAGCGCGCGGCTGGGGCTGGCCCCCGCGGAGCTCGCGGACCTCCTCCGCGCGTTCGCTCCACAGGCAGCGGATCACCTCACGGCGCTCGCGCGGGCGGTGGGGGCCGGGGACGCCGAGGAAGCCCGGCGCGAGGCGCACGCCCTGGCGGGCGCCGCGGGCAATCTCGGCGCCAGCGCCCTGCACCACGCCGCCCGCAGCCTCGAGCATGCGGCGCGGGGGGGCGCCGGTGGGCTCGCCACGCCGCTGGCCGAGGTCGCGCGCGCCGGCCGCGCGCTGCTCGGCGCCATCGCGGGTCTCCGACCGGCGGCCGCCGGGGCCCCCGCTCCTGCCGCGTCGGCGCCACCCGCGGCCCGGGGCGAGCTCGCCGACCGCCTCGTGCTCATCGTCGACGACGTCCGCACCAACGTCGAATTGCTCGTGCGTGCCCTGAAGGACGACTACCGGCTGGCCGTGGCCCAGGACGGCGAGAGCGCCCTGCGCAGCGTGGCGGTCGCGCCGCCCGATCTCGTGCTGCTCGACATCATGATGCCGGGGCTCGACGGCTACGAGGTGTGCCGCCGGCTCAAGCGCGATCCGCGCACGCGCGACATCCCGGTGGTGTTCCTGACGTCACTCGACGAGGTGCAGGACAAGGCGCGGGGCTTCGAGGCCGGCGCCGCCGACTACGTCACGAAGCCGTTCGAGATCCTCGAGGTGAAGGCGCGCGTGGGCGCGCTCCTGCGCGCCAAGGCCTATCAGGACGCGGTCCGCGAGCTGCTCGAGAGCGAGCTGCGCGTGGCCCGCGAGATCCAGCGCGGCCTGGTCCCCCGGAACTTCGCCGCGCTCGGCGGAGTCGCCGCGGAGTGCTTCGCGTGCCTCGAGCCTGCGCGCGCGGTGGGCGGCGACCTCTACGACGTCTTCCGCATCGACGACCGACACCTGTGCCTCGTCGTCGGCGACGTCTCCGGCAAGGGTATCCCGGCCGCGCTCTTCATGGTGATGACGATTACCCTGATCCGCAGCCTCGCGCGGCTGAGCGGCCGCCCGGACGAGATCCTGGCCCGCGTCAACGACGCCCTCGCCGCGGACAATCCCTCGAGCATGTTCGTCACGCTGTTCTGCGCCGTCCTCGACGTGGAGGCGGGCCGGCTGACCTGCGCGAGCGGAGGCCACCTCTCGCCAATGCTGGTGCGCCCGGGCGGAGAGCCGCGGTCGATCGTCGCCTCCGAGGGCACGCTGGTGGGCGTGCAGCCGGGGCTCGCGTTCCCCGCCACCGACGTGCAGCTCGCGCCCGACGATCTCCTGGTCGCGTTCACCGACGGCGTCACCGAGGCGATGTCGCCCGACGGCGCGCTCTTCGGCGAGGGTCGGCTTCGAGCGCTCCTGGGAGGACTGGGCAACATCTCCGCCGCCGCCGCGGTCAACGCGGTCCTGACCGGCGTCCGCGCGTTCGCGGAATCGGCCGAGCAGGCCGACGACATCGCCATCCTCGCGCTCCGCTACGCGGGACCGGGCGGACGCCCGGCGGCGGCGGCCGATCTCGTCCTCGACCTCCGCGCGACCTTCGAGGAGGTGGTGCGCGCGGCCACCGCGGTGCGGGAGCTCTGCGAGGCCCGCGGCGTCCCGCGCGAGCCCACCGACGACCTGATCCTGGGCCTCGACGAGATGCTCGCCAACATCGTCACGTACGGCTACCCGGGCAACCCGGCGGGCGCCATCGCCGTACGCGTGGCGATCACCGAGGAGGCGCTCCGGCTCGACATCAGCGACCGCGCCCCCGCTTTCAATCCCCTGGAGGCCGCCGCCCCCGACCTGGACGCCCCCCTGGACACGCGGCCGGTGGGGGGCCTCGGCGTGCACCTGGCCCGCTCGGTCATGGACACGATGGAGTACGCGCGGGAGGACGGAGAGAACCGTCTGCGTCTGGTCCGCCGACTCCGCCGGGGCGAGGTGCTATAGTGACGCGGGCGCTTCCCCGAGAGAGGAGAACGACATGCCGCTGACCGTCCGAGTGAGCCGTGACGCCGCCGCCACCGTGCGCGTCCAGCCCTCCGGCAGCCTGGACAGCGCGACCGCGGGCATCCTCGAGCGCGAGCTCGCTCCGATTCTCGGGAGCGCGGCGAAGGTGCTCGTCCTCGACTTCACCGAGGTCACCTTCGTGTCCAGCGCGGGCATCCGCGTCGTCCTCGCCGCGCGCAAGCAGCTGGCCGACCGCGGCGGCTCGCTGCTCATGGCGAATCTCCAGCCGCCGGTGGCCAAGGCCTTCGAGATCGTCCGGGCCATCCCCGACGTGACCATCTTCAAGAGCGTCGCGGAGCTCGACGCCTACCTCGCGGCCATGCAGCGCAAGGCGGGCGGCGGCCCCCCGCGCTAGCCCGCTCTCCTCGCTGGGTCCGTCCGCTCGTCCCCAGGCGTCCGCGCGGCGGTGGCGGCCATCGCGCCGGTGGCTGATCGTCGCCGCCCTGTTCGCGGTGACCTACGGCATCTCCACCCCGCTCGCCGCCTACGGCGTCTTCCTGCCCATCCTCGCGGAGAGCTTCGGCTGGAGCCGCGGCGCCGTCAGCGCGGCCCTGTCGGTCAATCTCCTCGTCGGCGGCCTCGCCGGCTTCGTCATCGGAGGGCTGGCCGATCGCCACGGCCCGCGCATCCTGCTGATGGCGACGGTGGTTATGGCGGGCGCCGCCTTCGCGCTCGTGGGCGCCGTGCACGCGCTCTGGCAGCTCTATCTGTTCGTGGGGCTGCTGGGCGGCATCGGCATGTCGAGCTTCTACCTGCTCGGGGCCGCCACCGTGACTCATTGGTTCGTGACCCAGCGCGGCCTCGCCCTCGCCCTCGTGCTCGTTGGCTTCAACCTGGGCTACGTCACCGGCGGGCCGCTCGCCGCCTGGCTGATCGGCGCGTACGGCTGGCGCGCCGCTTACGCCATGCTCGGAAGCGGCTGCGGCCTCCTGACCCTGGGCGCCGCCCTCACCATCCGGCTCCCCCGAGGCGGCGAGGTCGGGCCGCGGCCCGCAACGATCGCGATCGGCCACCCGGCGGCCATGGAGGCGACGCTGCGGGACGCGCTTCACGACCCGCGCCAGTGGCTGCTCAACGCCTCCTGGCTCTGCATGGGCGGCCTCGCCCTCATGGTCAACGTGCACATCGTGCCGTTCGCGCGCGATGCCGGTATCGGGCTGGCCGGCGCTTCGCTGGCCCTCACCGCGTACGGAATCGGCGCCGCCGGCGGCCGGCTCCTCGGCGGCGTGGTGTCCGACCGCCTCGGCTCCGTCACCACCCAGCGGCTCGCGTTCCTGATCACCGCGCTATCGCTGGTGGCGCTCTACTGGGCGCCGTCGCACCCCGCCCTCCTCGGCGCGATGGCGGCCTTCGGCGCGGGCTTCGCCGCCACCGATACCCTCGTGGTGAAGATCATCCCCGATCTCTTCGGCGTGCGCGCGATCGGCGCCATCATGGGCGTGCTCGCGCTCGGTTGGCGCTCGGGCGCCGCGCTCGGGCCGGCGGCCGCCGGCTTCCTGTACGACGCGACGGGCTCCTATGCGTGGCCCTTCGGCCTCGCGCCCGCGGTGGCGCTGACGAGCTGGGCGTGCTTCGCCCTGGCCCTCCGGTGGCCGGTCAGTACCCGAGGGCGCGGTCGACCAGGTTGAGGAGCCGCTCCTTCGCGAGGAAGCGGCGCAGGTTCTCCGCGAAGAGCTCCACGCACTTGTCGTCGTAGCTGGGGAGAAAGCCCGACACGTGGGGCGAGACGATGACATGGTCGAGCCCGTAAAGGGGATGCCCCCGCGGCGGCGGCTCCTCCGCGAACACATCCACCGCGGCGCCGCCCAAGCGCCCCTCGCGCAGCGCCGCCGCGAGGGCCGCCTCGTCCACGCTGGCGCCGCGGCCCACGTTGATGAAGAACGCCCCCGGCTTCATCGCCGCCAGCTCGCGGGCGCCGATCATCCCCCGCGTGGCCGGCGTGAGGGGGGCACAGTTCACCACCACGTCGGCGCGCGCGAGGAGCGCGTGGAGGTCGCCCGGGCCGTACCAGGCGGCGGGAATCGCTCCCGACGGGTCGCCGGCGCCGGGCAACGCGTAGCCCGGGTCCGCGCGCCGGCTGGGGTCGCGCTTGCAGGCCAGCACCGTCATGCCGAAGGCCGCGCTCGCCATGCGGGCCAGCTCGCGCCCGATGCTGCCGTAGCCGATGATGCCCAGGGTGGCGCCCCGCACCTCCACCGGCACGAAGAGCGGCCAGCGCTCGCGATCCTCGGGCCAGCCGCCCCGGGCCCGCCACTCCACCATGCGGGGCACGCGGTGAGCGAGGGCCAGCATCACGGTCACCGCATATTCCGCGATGGCGGCGGCGTGCACGCCGCTGGTGGTCGTGAGCGGGATCGCGCTCCCGGAATAAAGGGGATGATCATCGAGCGCGTTCACCCCCGCCATGTGGAGCTGCACCCATTGGAGGCGCGGGGCCCGCGCGAGATCCCGCGGCGGAGCCCCGGCGTAGAGCACGTCCACGCCGGAGTAGTCCGCCGCCGCGGGATCCGCGCCCGTGACGCGCAAGGCGGGCGAGACCGCGCATACGCGGTCGAGCTGCGCCTCGCTGAACGGCATCGTGACGAGGACGTTCACGACGGGAGCGACGGGAGCGGACGCCTCCGGTCTACCCGGGGGCCGCGCCCTGCGTGCCCGTGTACAGCGCGTACAGCGACTGGCTCGCCGCCATGAAGAGCCGGTTGCGCTTGGGCCCGCCGAAGCACACGTTGCCGCAGATCTCGGGCAGCCGGATGCGGCCGATGAGCTGGCCGGCGGGATTCCAGATCGTCACCCCGCTGTAGCCCACGCTGCGTCCCGCATTGCTCGAGGACCAGACATTGCCGTCCACGTCGCAACGCACGCCGTCCGGGCCGCACTTGACCCCGTCCACCATGCAGGTGGTGAAGACCTTGCCGTTGGCGACCTTGTTGTCGCCTGTCACGTCGAAGACGAAGATCTCGCCCTTGCCGCCGGGGCCGGTGTCGCCGGGGCCCTTCCCCGTGCTCACCACGTAGAGCCGCTTGTAGTCAGGGGAGAAGCAGAGCCCGTTGGGATCGGGCACCTGACCCTCGCTGACGACCAGGTCCACGCGGCCGCTGGGATCGACACGATAGACGCTCGTGGGCAATTCGCGCACCGCGGCGCCGATCTCCGGTGGCTGGCCGAGACGAGGCTTGAGCCGCCCTCCCTGATTGCTGGGGCCGCCGGGCGCGTCGGGCGCGCCCTCGTAGAGCTGGCCGCCGTAGGGCGGGTCGGTGAACCAGTAGCTCCCGTCCGGATGCGGCACCGCGTCGTTCGGCGAGTTGAGCCGCTTGCCGTTGTAGCGGTCGGCGATGATGGTGGCCGAGCCGTCGTTTTCATAGCGTACGACTCGACGCGTGAGGTGTTCACAGGAGAGCTGTCGGCCCTGGAAGTCGAACGTGTTGCCGTTGCTGTTGTTGGAGGGCGTGCGGAACACGCTCACGTGGCCGTTGTCCTCGAGCCAGCGGAGCTGCCGGTTGTTCGGGATGTCGCTCCACAGGAGATAGCGCCCCTGGCTGTTCCACGCCGGCCCTTCCGACCACAGCGCGCCGGTCCACAGCCGCTGGATGGGCGCGTTCGGCTGGCGCAGCCCATTGAACGAGGGATCGACGGTGAGCACGTCGGGATCGGTGAAGTAGACGTTGGGCGGCGCCTTTGGCCCGAACTCGCGCGGCGGCGTGGTGATGACGCTAGGCGGCGCCATGGGCTGCGGCGTCTGGCCGCGGGCGAGACCCGGGGCGAGCAGGGCCGCGCCCGCCGCTCCCATGACGGTGATGAGTCCGCGCCGCGAGATCGTGCCGTGTGCGTTGCGGTCGTCCGCGTCCTGAGCCATGCGCGATCCTCCCTGATCCGGCTCGCTGCGATGAGCTGCCCGGCTGCCCGACTGCGCCGCCACCGTAGCAGACGTGCTACCCTCCGGCAAGCTGACATGAGCGTCCTGCCGCTCGTCGCCTGCGCGCTCGCGCTGCCGTTCTTCCTGTGGGGCTTTCGCACCTATCAGCTCGCCTTCGCCGCGTCCCACGCGATCGCGATTCTCGGCCTTAACCTCATCGCGGGCCAGGCCGGTGTGATCTCGCTGGGACACGGCGCCTTCTACGGGCTCGGGGCCTACACCATGGCGGTGCTGATGCGCCAGGCCGGGGCCTCCGCCTATGCGGGGATCCTCGCCGCGCCGCTGGTCTGCCTGGCCGCGGGCTACGCGTTCGGCCGGGTGGTCGCGCCGCTCGCCAGGTTCTACCTCGCCCTCGCCACGTTCGCGCTCGCCCTCGCCGTCCCGCAGACCCTCAAGTCGAGCCATCTCACGCCGTGGACGGGCGGCGTGCAGGGACTCTACCTCGACCGGCCGGGCCCGCCGGCGGGCGTGCCGGTGACTGGGGATCAGTGGTGGTACTTCGTCGCCCTCGGGCTTCTCGGTCTCGGCCTGTGGATCGCGCGCAACCTGGTGAACAGCTCTGCCGGGCGCGCGGTCCGCGCCATGCGCGATCACCCCATCGCCGCCCAGGTCGCGGGGATCGATCTCGCGCACTACACCGCCATGATCTTCGCGGTGGGCGCGGCCTATGCAGGCATCGCCGGCGCGCTCGCCGCGCTGCTCCTCGACTTCGTGGCGCCCGAGAGCTTCACCTACTGGCTCTCGATTCTCCTGCTGGTCGGCTCCGTGTTCGGCGGGATGACCTCGGTCTGGGGGGCGCTGGCCGGCGGGCTCTTCCTGCAATTCTGGCCCGATCTCGCAGGCACGGTATCCCGCAACCTGGCCCTCCCGGTCTTCGGCGCGCTGCTCGTGCTCTCGACCCAGCTCATGCCGGGCGGCGTCGCCGGAATCGTGGAGGCGATGGCGGGGCGGCTGCGCCTTCGGCGATGAAGACGGGATGGGTAGGCTAGGATGCCCCCGTGACGATTCCCGCGCAGCGGCGGCCCATCCGAGCGCCCTGGCGCGTGCGCCTGCACGAGGTGATCTTCGAGGCCGACACGCCCGCCGGGCGCGCGTTCGACATCGTCCTGCTCGTGGCGATCCTGGCGAGCGTCCTCGCCGTGATGCTCGAGAGCGTCGCGGCCATCCGGCGCCAGTGGGGCCGAGCGCTCGACGTGGTGGAATGGTCGATCACCATCGCCTTCACGGTCGAGTACGTGCTGCGCCTCCTGGCCGTCGATCGGCCGTGGCGCTATGTCCGCAGCTTCCTGGGCATCGTCGACTTCCTGGCCATCGTGCCCACCTACCTCGGCATCCTCGCGCCCGAAGCGCAGTCGCTCATCGTGATCCGGACCATTCGTTTGCTGCGGGTGTTTCGGATCTTCAAGCTCTCCCCGTTCCTCGGCGAGGCGGAGCAGCTTCGCCAGGCCATGGGCGCGAGCCGCCGGAAGATCACGGTGTTCCTGGGTGTCATCGTCACCGTCATGGTCATGATGGGCACGGTGATGTACGTGGTCGAGGGGGAGGCGTACGGCTTCACCAGCATCCCCGTCAGCATGTACTGGGCGGTGGTGACCATGACCACCGTGGGCTACGGCGACATCGCGCCGAAGACGCCGCTGGGGCAATTCCTGGCCGCGCTGCTCATGATCCTCGGCTACGCCATCATCGCGGTCCCCACCGTATCGTGTCGGCGGAGCTGGCCCGGACGTCTCGTCCGGTGTCCCGGCAGGCGTGCCCGGGCTGCGGCGCCGAGGGGCACGATGTCGATGCCATCCACTGTAAGTACTGTGGCGCGAGCCTCTGAAGCCTTCCGTGGCGTGCTATCCTCGCCGCTAGGCAACGGCATGAGCTCCTCGGCCCCCCGTCGTCGCGAATGGCCCGGCGCGTCGCTCGCCCGCGTCCCCTACTGGGTGTACCAGGACGGCGCGAACTACCGCGAGGAGCTTCGTCGCATCTTCGAGGGGCCGGTGTGGAACTACGTCGCGCTGGAGTCGGATCTGACGCGGCCCGGCGACTACCGGACCACGTTCGTGGGCGAGATGCCGGTGATCGTGGTGCGCGGCGAGACCGGGGCCATTCATGCCTTCGAGAATCGCTGCGCGCATCGCGGCGCCCTCATCGCGCTCGACGACGGTGGGTCCACAGGCAAGCGCTTCCAGTGCGTGTACCACGCCTGGAGCTACGACCTCGAGGGCTCGCTGGTGAGCGTGGCCTTCGAGAAGGGCGCCCACGGCAAGGGCGGCATGCCCGCGTCCTTCTGCAAGGCCGAGCATGCGCCGCGGCGCCTGCGCACCGCGACGCTGGGCGGTCTCGTCTTCGCGACGCTCGACCCTGCGGCGCCGCTGCTGGACGCCTACCTCGGCGAGGCGGTGCGCGCCCGCCTGCTCCGCGTGCTCAACCGCCCCGTCCAGGTGCTGGGCCGCTTCGTCCAGGCCCTGCCCAACAACTGGAAGCTTTACGTGGAGAACGTGAAGGACACGTATCACGCGAGCCTGCTCCACACCTTCTTCAGCACGTTCCGCATCACCCGCCTGACCCAGGGGGGCGGAGTGCTGGTGAGCCCGGACGGCGCTCATCATGCGAGCGCCACCATCGATCGCGGTGAGGACCGCGACAGCACCGCGTACCGCGACCAGGGCATCCGCTCGGAGAGCGAGCGCCTCCGCCTGATCGACCCGAGCCTGCTCGACACCGTGAAGGAGTTCGGCGACGACGTCCAGCTCCAGATTCTCACCGTGTTTCCGAGCCTGGTCGTCCAGCAGGTCTACAACGCCCTCGCCATCCGCCAGGTCATTCCCAAGGGCCCCGACGCGATGGAGCTGCACTGGACCTATCTCGGATTCGCCGACGATTCGGCGGAGATGCGCCGGCGGCGCCTGCGCCAGGCCAATCTGGTGGGCCCGGCCGGCTACGTCTCCATGGAGGACGGCTGCGTCGGCGGCTTCGTGCAGCGGGGCGTGGCCGCCGCCGGCGACACGCTCTCGATCGTGAACATGGGAGGCGAGGGCGCGGAGTCGCAGGACACCCGCGCCACCGAGGCGGCGGTGCGCGGGTTCTGGAAGGCGTACCGCGGGTATATGGGCTACTAGCCTATGCTCGATCGCGTGAGCCAGCTCAACGCCGAGTACGCCCGCGCCATCGACGACGACCGGCTGGAGGACTGGCCGGGGTTCTTCACCGATCCGTGCCTCTACTCGATCACGTCCGCGGACAATCATCGCCAGGGCATGCCCGCGGGGGTGATCTACGCCGACTCGCGCGGCATGCTGAAGGACCGCGTGGCCGCGCTCCGCGAGGCCAGCGTCTTCGAGCGCCAGAGCTATCGCCACGTGGTGGGCCTCCCCGCGCTGCTGGGCGTCCGTGATGGGGCCATCCGGACGGAGACGCCGTTCCTGGTCGTGCGGGTGATGCGCGACGGCACCATGGGCCTCTTCGCCACCGGACGCTACGTGGACGCGCTGGTCGAGGAGGCCGGCGCCCTCCGCTTCCGCGAGCGCGTGGTGGTGTGCGACAGTAGCCGCATCGACACCTTGCTCGCCATCCCCCTCTAGCGCCCATGACTCGACTCCCGATCCCCCGCGCCGCCGCCGCGGCCGCCGCGCTGGTGGTGGCCGCCCTCGGTCCCGCGCCCGCGCGCGCGCAGGACGCTGAGCGCCTGGCCATGGCCAATCTCCGGCTGAGCACCGAGCCCGGCATCAGCCGCGGCTGCACCCGGATCGGGTTTGTCAGCGACGACTCCCTGAAGGACCTCCGCCGCAAGATCGTGCGAACCGGCGGCGACACGGCCGTGCTGTCCTTCAGGCAGGATGATCTCTCGCGCATCCAGGCGGAGATCTACCGCTGTGCGGCGGCGGGATCCCCTGGGGGCCCATACGCGCCCCCGCCCCCACCGCCACCGCCGCCGCCCCCACCCCCTGTCACGCGCTAGTCACCCCAGACAAGGTGGGGCAGCCCCGCCGGACATTTCCGTCAAGCGGAGGCGGAGCCTTCAGGGGCTAACTACGCGTCATCCCGAGCGGGAGGTCGCTGGCACGGGCCTCGCAACATGAGCACCTGTCATGAGTGTCCGCAGGCTCACCTTCGGCCTCCTGGGATTCCTCGGAGCGATGATGCTGATCGCCCTCCTCCGCCCCGGACCCTGCGCCCGTCCCCTCGCGTACCGGGTCGACCGCTTCGACGACCGGTTCGGGGTGAGCCGGGAGGAGCTACGGGACGCCCTTCGCCAGGCCGAGGAGGTGTGGGAGCGGCCCATGGGCCGGAAGCTCTTCGTCGAGACGGAGGGCGCGCGGCTGGTGGTGAACCTGATCTACGACGAGCGGCAGCAGCGTACGCAGGCTGGCACCAAGCTCCAGACCGACCTGAAGGACACGCGCGCCTCGCACGAGGCGGTGGGCCGCTCCTACGACGAATGGCGCACGATGTACGAGCGCCGCCTCCGCGACTTCAAGGAAGGTCAGGCGGAGTATCAGGGCCGCGCCGAGGCGCTGAACGCGCAGATCCGGGAGTGGAACGCTCGCGGCAACACCCCCGCCGACATGCGCTACACCTTCGAGTCCGAGCGCGCGCGGCTCGTCGACCTGCGGAGCCGGCTGGAGTCCGAGCGGATGGCGCTCCAGGAGCTGGCGACCACGGTGAGCGGGCTCGCCCAGAAGGGCAACGCGATCGCGACCCAGCACAACGCGAGCGCGGCCACCTTCAATGCCCTCTACGGCGCGCCCCGCCAGTTCCACAAGGGCGAGTTCGACGGACGGCAGATCGCGGTATTCGAGTTCCACGACACCCGCGACCTGGTGCTGCTGCTCGCGCACGAGATGGGCCACGCCCTCGGCGTGAAGCACGTGGACGATCCCGCCGGCATCATGCACGCGGTGGCGGGCGGCCAGCCCCTCGGCGCCCTCACGCCCACCGAAGCCGACCTCGCCGCGCTGCGGAAGGCCTGCCGCCGCTTCTAGCTCCAGCGTCCGCGACCCGAGCGCGGCGTTTGGCGGGCATGGGACAATGGCCGCACCCGGATGCGGCTGACTCCTCCGCGTGACATCTGGCTCCGGCTCGCGCGCCTGCTCGCGCTCGGGTCCGCCCCCGCCCTTGCCTTCGCGATGAGCCTGGGCGCGCCGCCCCCCGCCTGCGCGGCGGATGCGCCGCTCGTCACCGTCGACCTCATCTCGGAATCCGCGGGCATCAGCCCCGGGGGCGCGATCTGGGTGGGCATCCGCCAGCGCATCGCGCCCGGTTGGCACACCTACTGGATCAACCCCGGCGACTCCGGCGAGGCCCTCACGATCGAGTGGGCGCTGCCCCCCGGCTTCACCGCGGAGCCCATTGTATGGCCGCATCCCGAGCGCATTCCCGTTGGCCCCGCGATGAGCCACGGCTACACGGGCGAGACCGTGCTCCTGGTCCGCGTGAGCGCGCCCTCCGGTCTTCCGCCGGGACGCGACGTCGTACTGCGCGGTCGCGCCGCCTGGCTCGTGTGCGAGAAGATCTGC
>DASTYT010000131.1 GCA_035764725.1 Candidatus Methylomirabilota bacterium
GCCCTCGGCGGCGTCGGCTTCACGATTACCGCCCTGGTCGAGATCCTGGGCCGCCATCGTTACCATGCGCTCCTGCGCCCGGCCGTGCTCATGGGGCTGCTCCTGTACGCCAGCGCCATCGTCATGCTGATGGTGGAGCTCGGGCGGCCGTGGATGGTGTGGATGATCCTCGTGTCCTGGGCGCCCACCGCCGCGCTCTACGAGGTCGGCTGGTGCGCCTTCCTCTACCTCTCCGTGCTCGCCATCGAGTTCGCGCAGGTGCCGGCGGAGGAGCTCGGCTGGGGCCGCGCGCTCCGCGTGATCCGGACCATCTACATGCCCATCATGCTGCTGGGCGTGACGCTCTCGCATCTCCACCAGTCCTCGCTGGGCACGCTGCTGGTGCTGATCCCCCACAAGATCAACGTGCTCTGGTGGTCGGAGAATCTCCCGCTGCTCTTCCTCTTCTCGGCCATGATGGCGGGCCCCGCGCTGGCCATCCTCGAGCACCTGGCCGCCGCACGCTGGCTGGGCTTCACGCCGCGCATGGCGATGCTGGGGAGCCTGGCGCGCATCGAGGTGTGGGTCGTCGGCCTCTTCCTCGCGTTCCAGATGGGCGATCTCCTGGCCCGCGGCGCTTCCGACGCCATGCTCGCCTGGAACTGGTTCGCCGTCTCGTTCTGGGTGGAGGTGGGGCTGGGGCTCCTGGTCCCGCTGGTGCTCCTCATGCTCCCGGAGGTGCGGCAGCGCCCGGCCGGGCTGGCCACGGCGTGCGCTCTCATCGTGGGCGGGGTGCTGCTACACCGGCTCAACGTGGCAGTCATCGGCCTCCGCGTCCGGCACTGGGAGACCTATGTGCCGGCGCTGGCCGAGGTCGGGATCACGCTGGGGATCACGGCGGGGGCCGTGTTCGTCTACGGTGTGCTGATCCGCGTGCTGCCGATCCACGAGGAGCTGCGCGCGCCTCACGCGGCGTCGCGCCCGCACGCCGCGCCCGCCGGGGCCGTTCATGGCGCGGGCCGGGCCACCGCGTCCTGACATGATCTCCGGCGTCCGCATCGTCGTCACGCTGGTGGTGCTGGCCAATCTCATCCTGACCCTCGCGCTGATCGCGCAGGTGCGCGAGGTGCGGCAGCGCGTGGCGGCCCTGCCGGCGGACGTGGCCACCAAGCGCGACATCGCCGCTCTGCGCCCGCTGCCCATCCGGCAGATCCTCACGCAGAACTGCATCGGCTGTCACACCGCGCGGCGGCTCGGCGCGGCGGCGGTGCTCGAGCCCGCGCAGCTCCAGAAGACCATCGAGCGCATGCAGACGCATCCGGGCGCCGACATCACGGACGACGAGCTCGAGAAGATCGGCGCCTCGATGCTGGTGCTGCGCTGCGCGCGCTGCCATGACGAGACGACGGTAAACCTGATGGTGCTGAAGACCGCGCCGGAGCGCCTCGCCACCATCAGGCGCATGGCGGCGCTGCCCGGATCGGGCGTGCGGCCGGATCAGGCGGTGGCGATCGCCAAGGCGTTCGACACGCTGCTGGCGCTACCCCACTAGCGAGCGGCGCTCGCTCAGAAGCGCGGCGCGGGCCGCGGGCCCGTGTCCATCCCCTCCAGCCCGTCGCGCAGCGGGCGAATCTCGATGGCCAGGCCCGCCTGCGCCAGCGGGTGATGCCGGGTGAAGTCGAGCACCTCGTCGAGGTTCGGCGCCTCCAGGATCATGTAGCCGGCGAGCTGCTCCTTGGTCTCGGCGAAAGGCCCGTCGGTGATGAGGGGCCGGCCGTCCTTGATCCGGACCATCGTGGTGGTGTCCGTGCCCTGCAGGCGCTCGCCGCCCAGATAGAAGCCACCGGCTCTCCGAGGCTCCGCATAGTCGATGGCCTTCTGCACGAGCCCGCGCTGCTCCGCCGCCGTGAGGGCGTCCCACCACTTCTCGTCCTTGTAGATGAGGAGCATGTAGCGCATCGCGTGCCTCCCGAGGCGGGGTCCGGCGCCCCGCGCGTCAGCCCGCCACGCTCGGCGTGGGCAGGGGTACCTGCACCGGCTGCGGCGGGCGGAAGGTGGCGGCGATGGCCACCGCGCCCAGCCCGATGCCGGCCGAGCCCGCGAAGAGCCAGAAGTAGCTGCCGAAGGAATCGTAGAAGAAGCCGCCCGCCACGGGACCGATGGCCATGCCGAGCGTGGCCACCGCGCCGAGGGCGCCGAACACCGTGCCCATGATCTTGGCGCCGAAGTACTCGCGCACCACGATGGCGTAGAGCGGCATCACGCCGCCGTAGGAGAAGCCGAACCCGAGCGCGAGGGCGTAGAAGGCCGCCGTCGTCCCGATCACGGTGTAGAGCGCGATGGCCGTGGCCTGCGCGGTGAGACCGATCAGGATCATGCGCTTGGCGCCGATGCGGTCGGCGATGAGCCCGCAGAGGATCTTGCCGCCGAGGGAGCCAATGCCCGCCACGCCGAACACGGTGGCCGCGGTCATGGCGCTGACGCCGTGGTCCATGGCGTTGCTCACCATGTGGAAGATGGGGCCCGAGTGCGCCGCGCAGCAGAAGAAGTGCGTGAAGGCGACCGCGGCGAATTGGGGCGTGCGAAAGGCCTGGGCCGCCGTCAGCTCGGGCCCCGCCGGGATGCCCGCCGCGGCGGGCGAGGAGCCGGCCACGCTCGCTGGCTCGCGCACGAGGAGCGCCATGGGGATGATCACGAGCCAGGCGATGTTGCCCACGACCATCATGGCCACGCGCCAGTCGTAATTCGTGATGAGCCCGCGCACCAGCGGACCCAGCACGGTGGAGCCGAGCCCCATGCCCGCGGAGACCAGGGCCACCGCCAGGCTCCGGTTCTCGGTGAACCACTTCGTGGTGAGGGCGGTCAGCGGGGCGTAGAAGGCCCCGACCGCGAGGCCGACCAAGATGCCGAAGGCGAGCTGGAACTGGAGCAGCGTCGAGACCTGGCTGGCCGCCACGAGCCCGCCGCCCAGGAGCACGGCCCCGGAGATGACGACGGTGCGCGTGCCGAAGCGGTCGGACATGGCCCCCCAGAGGAAGGAGCCCAGGCCCATGCCGAGGAAGTTCAGGAGGCCGGCGGCCGAGATGCCGGCGCGGGACCAGCCCATGGCCTGGCTGAGCGGCTGGAGGAAGATGCTCAGCGACATCATCGCGCCCATGCCGATGCAGGTCACGACGAAGCCCACGGCCACGAGGGTCCACCCGTAGAACATGTCAGCCCTCCCCTACCATGGTCGAATGCCGGGGGCCAGGTTCGACACATGGCCGGGTCCGGGAAAATGTCGATTGGCCGGTCCCCGGGCGACCAGAGGCGAGGAGGGGCCCCAGGACCGCCCGCACCGTGAAGGTCCGCGGCGGCAAGGTCCTCAGGACCGACGGCCCGTTCGCGGAGACGAAAGAACAGTTGGGGGGGTTCATCTTGATAGACGCGCGCGACATGGACCAGGCCGTGGAGATCGCAGCCGGGATTCCCATGGCGCGCCTCTGGAGCATCGAGGTGCGACCGATCCTGGAGCTCACGCGCGGCTAGCCTCCCCTGTGGCCGCGCGGGGCCCGTGCGCTACGACTTCGAGGCCGCCTCCGCCGCCGTCTTCATCGCGGCCAGGCCCTTCTCGAACTGGCCGCCGATCATCTTATCCATGTTCATGACCATGTGCACTGCCTTGGCCATGAAGTTGTTCTGGCCCTCCATGCTCCACATCACCAGGGTCTGGTTGGTCCCCTGGGGCATCAGCGTGAACGTGGCGAGGCTGGTGGCGGCGAAGGGCTTGTAGAACTCGAGCTGCACCTTCACCTGCTCGCTGGGGCGGCTCTCCACGATGGTCATGCGCCCCTCGCCCACCTCGTTGTTGCCCGACCAGCGGTAGACCGCGCCGACTCCCGCGGGCTCGCCCTCGTACGACTGCTTCATGCCCGGGTCCATCTTGCCCCAGGGGTTCCACGCCTCCCACTTGTGGAAGTCGTTGATCTGCGCGAACACCGCCGCGGGCGGCGCGGCGATGGTCGTCGCGCGCGCCACGCGAAACTCCGCGGGCCGGGTGGCGACCACCGCGGCCACCCCGGCAGTCACCACCACGAGCCCGATCAGGATCCTCAGCAGCATCGGCGGCCTACCTCACCCGCCGGTAGTGCGCGGTCATGAAGCGGTTCCACGCACCGTCCTCGCCCTGCACCTGCGAGTGGAGGATGCGGTGATCCTCGCTCTCGAGCGTGATCACGTCCTGGTACTGCGCGATCTTGCCGTCGCCGGTAAAGCTCGGCCCCTCGGCGCTGAGCGTCAGCACCTTCTCAGCGGGATCGAGGCGGCCGTCGTAGACCCAGAGCGTCGGCATCATCGAGCCCACCCACGTGCCGACGAACGAGCCCTTCGCGGGATCGTAGCCGAGCGTGATCAGCATCTTCGCGAGGCCGCCGCCCGGCATCTCGCCTTCGCCCTCGCCGATCACCCAGAACTCGCCCAGCGGGCGCACGCTTTCGCGCCCCTTGCTCCGCTCGGCCGGCTTGTCGGGCCCCATGATGCATTCGCCCTCGAAGGTCCACTCGCCGACCAGCTGCTGTAGCCACTTGTGCTGCGTCGTCGCCGCTTGCATCTCCATCGTGTCTCCTTGTCGCGCGATCAGTCGTCGATCGCCTGATAGGCCAGGGTCAGGAAGTCGCGGTGGACGCCTGGTAGCACCGGCGAGGTCCACGCGCGCTGAGTCAAGAGAATCGTCACCATCTGCTCGGCGGGATCACAGCGCCACGTGGTGCCGAGGCCGCCGTCCCAGCCGTACTGCCCCAGGGGCTCGCCGGGATCCTCGCGCCGCGTGACCACGCCGACGCCGAATCCCCAGCCGTGGGAGTCGAAGTAGCCGCCCACCAGGCCCGAGCTCGCCTTCTGCGAGGCTGTGAGCTGATCGGTGGTCATGGTCTCGACCGAGGGCCGCGAGATGATGCGCTCGTGGCCGAAGCGCCCCCTGTCGAGCAGCATCTGCGAGAAGGCGAGGAAGTCGTCCACGGTGGAGACGAGCCCACCCCCGCCGGAGGGAAACGCGGGCGGCTTGCTCCAGTGCCCGCCGCGCGCCTCGTCGAACACCTCGAAGGCGCCGGTCTGGAAATTGGTCCAGTAGCTCGTGGCGAGGCGGTCGATCTTCCCCGCCGGGACGCTGAAGGCCGTGTCCTTCATGCCGAGCGGCTCGAAGATACGTGTGCGGAGGAACTCGCCGAGCGGCTGTCCCGCGGCGCGCGCCACGAGCACGCCGAGAATGTCCGAGCCCGTGTGGTACATCCACCGATCGCCGGGCTGATGCATGAGGGGCAGCGTGCCGAAGCGGCGCATCCACTCATCGGGCGCGGGCGCGTCCTGCGGCCGCGGCGGGCCCACCGCGAGGCCCGTGTCCTGAAGCGCCTTCAGGATCGGATAGGCGCCGGGCGGCGCCATGACGAGGCCGAAGCCCAGGCGGAACGTGAGGAGGTCGCGCAGCGTGATGGGCCGGGCCGCGGGCACCGTCTCCTCGAGCGGCCCGTCGAGGCGCTTGAGCACCCGGCGATTGCCGAGCTCGGGAAGGAGCGCGTCGACGGGATCGTCGAGGCGCAGCCGGCCCTCCTCCACGAGGATGAGCGCGGCCACCGCGACGACCGGCTTGGACATCGAGGCCACGCGGAAGATGGTGTCCCGCTGGACGGACGCGCGCCCGCTCAACGCCATGCGCCCGATCGCGTCCACGTGTGTCTCGCCCCGTCGGCATACCAGCGTGACCAGGCCGGGAATGCCGCCATGCTCGACGTGGCCGGCCATGACGTCGTGCATCCGGCCCAGCCGCGCCTTTGAAAGTCCGCTAGTCATTGGCTCATTTCTCCTTCACCCTGTAATCACCCCTAGTCGAACAGGCCCTGCCTCATTCGACAAGGGGTAAGGAGGAGTGACATGCGATTCATGATCCTGGTGAAAGCGAACAAAGATTCCGAGTTGGGGAGAATGCCCAGCGCCGAGCTCATCGCGGCTATGGGGCGTTACAACGAGGAGATGGTGAAGGCGGGCGTGATGCTGGCCGGCGAGGGCCTGAAGGAGACCTCCCAGGGCGTCCGCGTGAAGTTCGGCAAGTCGAAGGGCGCCACCCCCACGATCAAGAACGGCCCCTTCACGCCGGTGAGCGAGCAGCTCGCGGGCTTCTGGATGATACAGGTGAAGTCGAAGGACGAGGCCATCGACTGGGCAAAGCGCATCCCGTTCAGCGAGGGCGAGGAAGTGGAGATCCGCCCGGTGTTCGAGGTGGAGGACTTCCCCGCGGAGGTGATGCCGCCCGAGGAGGTGGCGAAGGAACAGGCGCTGCGCAAGGAGCTCGAGCACCGAAGCGCGGGCCGCTCCTAGCCCACGCACACGCGGCCCGGCCCACCGCGGGCCGGGCCGTCTTTCGTCGCGGAGACCCCGCGATCAGCGTCCTCGTCATCAGCGCCGGACGGGCAGGACCTCCTTCAGCCGCGGCTCCCTCAGATACATCGCCAGCCAGACGAAGAGCGCCAGGAGAATCTGCAGCCAGAAAGGATCCCCCACCCGCCAGTGCGTGCAGATGGCGCCGCCGATGTAGCCGGTGAGCAGCACGGTGCCGAGCACGGCCACGGGTCGGATCAGGTAGAGGATGGCGCAGGATGCCTCGAGAATGCCCAGGGGGATCAGCATGCGCTCGGGAAGCCCCAGATGAGCGATGCCTTCCTTCACCTCGGCGTTGTTGACGAACTTCATGGCGGCGCTGAACAGGAACAGCAGCGTGATCAGCACCGAGAGGCCCCGTCCCACCCACACGACCTTGCTCGCGGCCACGTAGCCCTCCTTGTGAGTTAGCCGCGCGCGCCGGACGCGAGCGGTGGCGGCACGAAGCCGCCGACGACCTGCTCGACGCGCGCCGCGATGTCGAGCGGCGTCGCGTCTTCGAGAAATGGGCCCACGATCTGCAAGCCCACCGGCAGCCCGCCCCGCGTGCGCCCCACCGGCAGCGTGGTAGCGGGACAACCGGTGAGTGTGGCGTAGGAAATCCACCGGCTCATCCCGGCGTAAGGCCGCGTGCCGCTGCCCTCGGGCTTGAGCGTGCGGCCTTCGATGGGCGAGTGGTCGTGCGGGAACGCGGGCATGAACGCGGTGGGCAGGAGGAACGCGTCATGGGTTTTGAAGTACTCCGCCCAGGTGGCGCGCGCGGCCAGGCGCCTCCCGGTCTGCGGCAGCCACTCGCGATGGAATGCGACGGTGCCGTGGGAAAAGACTTTGTCGGTGCCCCTGGCGACCTCGTCCTGCGTGCGCTTGAAGTCGGCGTCGGGCAGCGTCATCGAGAAGAACGCGCCCAGCAGCCAGCCGTAGAGCTGATACTGCCCGATCGGGTCCACGCCCGCGGGCCAGCCTTCCGTCAGCCGCGCGCCCGCCTTGCGCAGCGCCGCAGTCGCCTCCGCGAGCACGGCTTTCATCCCCGAGTCCACGGGGTAGCTCGGATCGTCGAGCACGTAGCCGATGCGGTAGTCGCGAAGCGTCTTGCCGCGCGACGGCGGCGGCCGGTACGCGTAGGCCACCGCATCGGGGGCGTCGGGCCCCGCGAGCACGCCCAGCTCGAGCCGTAGATCCTCGGCGCTTCGCGCCATCGGCCCGGCCACCGGCAGCTCCGAGTAGGTGCCGCCCTGGCCGGGGAGCGGCGGGATGTGGCCGCGCATCGGCACGACGTTCCACGTGGGCTTGTGGCCGTAGATTCCGCAAAAGTGGGCGGGGACGCGGATCGAGCCGGCGATGTCGCTGCCAACCTCGAGAAAGCCCAGCCCCGCCGCCAGCGCCGCCGCCCCGCCGCCGGTGGAGCCGCCCGGCGTGCGCGTCAGATCCCAGGGGTTGTTCGACTGGCCCGTCACGTCGTTGAAGGCCTGCCAGTCTGCCGCCCATTCCGGCGTGTTGGTCTTGCCCACGATCACCGCGCCGGCGGCCTTGAGGCGCGCGACCACCACCGCGTCCTCCTCCGGCACGTGCCGCTCGAGCATCTTCGAGCCCGCGGTGGTGCGCACGCCCTTGGTCGCATAGGTGTCCTTCACCACGATGGGGAGGCCGTGGAGCGGCCCGAGCTTCGCGCTCTTGCCGCTCCGCTTCCCCCGTTGCGCGTCGGCGCGCTTCGCCGCGGCCAGCGCCTCGTTGGGCGTGACCGTGACGAAGCAGTTGAGCGCGGGGTTCAGCTTGTCGATGCGCGCCAGCACGTGTTCCGTCAATTCACGTGAAGACATCGCGCCGCGCCGGAGCGCGGCCAAGGCCTGGGTCGCCGTGCCGAAGTCGGGATCGAACACGGTGCGCGCCACCGTTCCCTCCCTATCCCACCCGCTCCAGGAGCTGGATGAGGTTCCCCTCGGGGTCCTTGAGCGTGGCGATGCGGAACTGACCGTAGTCGGTGGGCCGCTCCACGAACTCGACGCCGGCGTCCTTGAGCCGCTGGAACTCCGCCTTCGCGTCGTCGGTGATCAGGCTCACCATGTGCCGTGCGGGGTCCGCGTTCTTCCCATGCACCTCGCTGTGCGTGCCGAGACACAAGACGGGTGTGCCCGGCTGCCCGAGCACCACGAAGCCCTCCGTCTGCACGCCCACGGAAAGGCCGAGCGTGTCCCGGTAGAACGGGAGCAGCTGCTTGTTGAGGTCCTCGCTCCAGATCGTCGCACCGCCGAATCCCTTGATCATGACGAACCTCCTTGCCACGCCACCCGGCGCAGCGTCATCACGGCCGTGACCGCCGCGGCCAATACCACCGCCGCGCCGATCACCGCCGTCATCTCGAGCCCCTGTGCGAAGGCCTCCCGGGCACGTGCCATCAGCTCCACGCCCAGCGGGCCCCCGACGCTGGCCGCCGCCGAGAGCGCCCCGCCCAGCGTGGCTCGCGCCGTCTCGGCCTTCTCCGCGGGGATACCCGCGGGCAGCGCCTCCGCCATCATCCCGCGGTACACCGCCGCGCCGATACTTCCCAGGATCGCGATGCCGAGCGCCCCGCCCAGCTCGGCGCTGGTCTCCGACATAGCGGAGGCCGCGCCGGCTCGTTCGGGCGGTGCGCTCGCCACGATCATGTCCGTGGCCAGGATGTACACGGGCGCCAGGCCCAGCAGCACCACGATGGAGCCGATCACGATGGGGGGAAGTCCGTACTCCCCGTCCACCCAGGTGAGCACGCTCAACCCGACGGCGCAAATGATCAGCCCGCCCGCCATCATGAGCCACGGCCGCACGTGCCGCAGCACCACCGGCGTCAGCAGCGAGCCCACGATGAACGCGGCAGAAGACGGCACCGTCCAGAGCCCGGCGGCGAGCGGCGAGAGCCCCAGCACGAGCTGGAGGAACTGGGCCATGAAGAAGAACACGCCGTACATCACGAAGAACGCCAGGGTGTTGATGCCGAGCGAGGCGCTGAAGGCCGCGCGCTCGAAGAGGCCCAGATCGATCAGCGGGTCTTCGGGTTGGCGCTGACGGCGGATGAAGGCGGCGCCCAGCAGGACGCCGACGCCGATCGACGCGAGCGGCGTGTGCCCCAGGCCGTACTCCGCGATGCGTTTCACGCCGAAGATCACCGCGAGGATCGCGAACAGGGACAGCGCCGCGCTCGGGATGTCGAAGTGGCCAGGCTGCTCTTCGCGAAACTCGGGCAGGAGCATCGGGCCCAGCACGAGCAGCAGCGCCATCGCCGGCACCGCGAGCAGGAACACGGAGCCCCACCAGAAATGCGCGAGCAGCATGCCGCCAAGCAGCGGGCCCAGGATGCCGCCGATGGAGAAGCTCGTGGTCCAGATGCCGATGGCGGCCGTGCGCTGGCGCGGGTCGTGGAACATGTTGCGGATCAGCGAGAGCGTGGACGGCATGAGCGTGGCGCCGGCCACGCCCAGCACCGCGCGCGCGGCGATCAGCGTGCCCGCGCTCGTGGCGAAGGCGGCGAGCACGGACGCCGCGCCGAACGCGGTCGCGCCCATCAGGAGCAGGCGGCGCCGGCCGATGCGATCGCCCAGCGTGCCCATGGTGATCAGCGAGCCCGCGATCAAGAAGCCGTAGATGTCCACGATCCACAGCAGCTGGGACGCGCTGGGCGCCAGCGCGGCGCTCAGCGACGGCACCGCGAGGTTGAGCACGGTGAGGTCCATCGCCACCAGCAGACAGGGCAAGACAAGCACGGCGAGCCCCATCCACTCGCGGCGGCCGGCCTTCTGGGTGTCGATCGGCGCACTCATCTCACACCTGTCCTCATGGGATGGTCGAGCGGTCCCCGCCGATTCGACAGGGCTGAGCCTCTAGCCTATGTCGCGACCCCTCCCCGCGCCAGATCGCCGCCTCGAAGCCGTTGGATACGGGGCCTAGCGGCCCTGTGCTAGGCTCCCCGGAAGCCCCCGACCGCTGCGTGGTGTGCGGCCGCCCGATGCGGCCCCGAAAGGGCAAGATGGCGTGCTCGAGTACGTGTCGCTGGCGGCGTCTCCAGCACCGGCGGCGCACTGCGGTGCGCGACGGCCTGCTTCTGCTCCGCGCCGAGGTTGACGACATGCTCGCCCTGGTGGAACGGCGACGGTGAGGGCCATCCAGCGGTGGGCAACTCTTGGTCTCAACAAGTTCAGGGAGGACCCCTGATGGAGCGACGGACCTTCCTGGCGATGGTCTCAGGGGGTCTCCTCGCCGCGCCGCTCGCCGCCGAGGCGCAGCCATCCTCCGACATCCCTCGGATCGGCTTCCTGTCGCTCAATCTCACTGCCGGCGATACTCGACCCCGCGAGGCGCTCTTCCAAGGGCTGCGTGATCTTGGCTACGTCGAAGGGAAGAACCTGGTCATCGAGTACCGTGACGCTCAGGGAAGGCCCGACCGATTCCCCGCGCTGGCCGCTGAACTCGCGGCGCTCAACGTGAGGCTCATCCTGACCGGCGGCGGTACCCTCGGGGCCCTGGCCGCCAAGCGGGCGACATCAACTATCCCGGTCGTCTTCGGCGCGGCTGGCGATCCCGTGAGCGAGGGACTTGTCGCGAGCTTCGCTCGGCCCGGCGGTAATGTTACCGGTTTGGCGGTCAACTCACCGGAGCTGGCCAGCAAGTCGCTGGAGCTGCTCAAGCAGGCGATTCCGGGGCTGAGTCGGGTGGCCCTGCTCCACAAGCCGGATGCGGCGCCTCCGGCCGTCACAAAGGAGCGACTCAAGACTTGGGACGCCGCCGCGCGGGCGCTGAGCATGCGACTGCAGGTGGTCGAGGCACGTGATCCGGAGGACTTCGCGCGGGCCTTCTCGGACATGACCCGGGAGCGGGCGGGCGCGCTGACGGTGGTTTCGACCCCGGTCTTCGACGCTGCGCCACGGCGCCTGGTCGAGTTGGCGGCGAGGAACCGGCTGCCGGCCGTCTACACGTTCAGGCCTTTTGCCGATACCGGCGGCCTCATGTCCTACGGGCCGGACATCTCCGATCTCTTTCGCCGGGCCGCGACCTACGTGGACAAGATCCTCAAGGGGGCCAAGCCCGGCGACCTGCCCGTCGAGCAGCCGACCAAGTTCGAGTTGGTCATCAACCTCAAGACCGCCAAGGCGCTCGGCCTGACGATCCCGCCGTCGCTGCTGGCGCGGGCGGATCAGGTGATCGAGTGACAAAGAGCGCATGATCGTGGATCGAGCATCCGCGTGAGCTGCTGGCCGGGGGTGGTCCTACCGGGACGTGATCTTATCGGGTCTTACCGGTCGCGCGCCGCCAGCGCCTCGCGCATCGCCCGCAGCCCCTCGGCGGCGCCGCGAAGGCGCGCCCGCACCCGGGCTTGCGCCTTCGCCACGTTGAGGCCGCCGGCCAGCGGGCGCGCGGCGGGCTGGGCCAGCTCGGCGGTCTTCACCGGCGTGAGCGCCGAGCCGTCCAGCTCGAACGTCTTCACGATGAGCTGGGCGAAGGCCCAGCGGTCGAGCGTCTCGCTGCCCGCCACGTGGAAGAGGCCCTCAGCGCCCTGCTCGCAGAGCTCCACGCTGGCCGCGGCCAGGTCCGGGTTGTACGTAGAGCTGGCGCGCTGATCCGACGCGGGGCGGAACGGGCGGCCCTCCCGGCAGGCGCGGATGAGCTGGTAGACGAAGTTCTTCTCCTGCGCCTCCGGCCCGTACACCACGCTGGTGCGCAGCACGAGCGCGCGCGGGATCGCGTCCAGCAGCGCGCGCTCGCCTTCGAGCTTGCTGCGGCCGTAGACGTTGAGCGGCCGGGCCGTATCCTCCTCCTTGAACGGGCCGCCCACGCCGTCGAACACGTAGTCCGTGGAGTAGTAGACGAAGCGCGCGCCGAGCCGCTGGCCCATCCGCGCCAGGTGCAGCGGCGCGTCGCGGTTGAGCCGCATGGCCTCGTCGGGATGCGCCTCGCAGTAGTCCACGTGGCTGAGCCCCGCCGGGCAGAAGATCCAGTCGGGCTTCACGAACATCACCGCGTGCTCGACCGCGTCCACGCTGGTCACGTCCAGCGGCCAGGCGCCCTCAACCGGATGCGCGGCGTAGGTGCCCGTAGCTTCGTGGCCGCGGGTGCGCAGGGCTTCCATGAGAGCGCCGCCCACCTGGCCGGAGGCGCCCACGACCAGCGCGCGCGCCGGCCTCACATTCCCGGAGCCCATCACGGGTTGCGCCATGATTGGAGCGAGTTTACACTGCCACTCGCCCTATGCCCGCCCCGCTCGTCATTCTCTGGCACGACAACGACGCGCCCTATCGCGAGGCCATCTCGGACGCCGGCCTCGCCGGCGAGGTGCAGGTGATCGCCGTGAAGGGCGCGGCCGAGCCGCCCGCGAATCACTGGGCTCGCTGCGAGGCCCTCCTCGCCTTCCGCGCCAAGCCTGGCCTCCTCCCCAAGGCCGAGCGCCTGCGCTGGATACAGGCGCTCACCGCCGGCGTGGAGGGCTGGCTCGCCCTGCCCGATCTTCCGCCGTCGGTGACGCTTACCGGCGCGCGGGGCACGCACCGGGTGCAGATGCCGGAGAACATCCTGGGCGCGCTTTTTCACATCACCAAGCCCTACGCCGCGATCGTGGAGGACCAGAAGCAGTCGAAGTGGACGCGTCGCGTGTCGGACACGCTCGCGGGGAAGACCCTCGGCATCCTGGGCCTCGGCGCCATCGGCGTGGAGGTGGCGCGCAAGGCCGCCGCCCTCGAGATGCGCGTGATCGGCACCAAGCTCTCGCGCGGGCCCGTCCCCCACGTCGAGCGCGTCTACTCGACGGAGGAGACGGGTGACGTGCTCGCCCAGTCCGACTTCGTGCTGCTGCTCCTTCCGGTGACGCCCGGGACGCGGGGCTACATCGACGCGGCCAAGCTTGCCAAGATGAAGCCCAGCGCGCATCTCCTCAACTTCGGGCGCGGCGAATTGGTCGTGGACCCCGATCTCGTGGACGCGGTTCAACGAAGAGTCATCGCCGGGGCAATCCTGGACGTGTTCGCCGTGGAGCCCCTGCCCGTCGAGCATCCCTTCTGGCGGACGCCCGGCATCACCGTGCTCCCGCACATCGGGGGTCTCCATCCCCAGCGTGACACCGTGGTGGCCGAGCTGTTCGTGGAGAACCTCAAGCGCTTCCTCGCGGGCCAGCCGCTCCTCCACGCCGTCGACCGCGCGCGCGGGTACTGACGCCGCATGCGGTACGCGGTGGCAGGGCTGGCCGCTATTACTATCATCAGCGGGGGCCTCGACATCGTATCCGCTCGCCTCGCCTTCGGCTGCGGCTCGCCAAACGCCCCCGCTCTCCCCCTCGCGGCCGCTAACGCGGCCGCTTGGGCGGGGTTGCGCGGCTTGAAGCGCGTGGGCATCGAGGTGATCTTCACGCCGGATCATCCGCAGCTGGCGCCCGAGGTGGTCGAGAAGCGCCTGGAGGACGCGCTGCTGGCGAGCCCCAACGCGCCCGCGCCCGATGCCAAGAGCCCGGACCGGCTGCGGCTGGTGGTGGCGGTGCGCGAGGTGAGCGGCAACGAGCTGCGTGGCTTCTATCTCCCGATGTCGGGCGCCTACGGTATCGGCTCGGTGCGGCTCACGGTGGAGCGGCAGGTCGTGGTGGTCGGCGAGCGCGGGTCGGGTGCGGGCGCGCCCATCCCCGCGCTGGTCTGGCAGGTAGAGCGTCAGGCGCGAGCGCCCTGGCGGCGCTCGGGCGCGGAGATCATGGGTCTGGTGGACGATCTGGTCGCCAGCTTCGTGGAAGATCTCCGCGGGGACGGAGGGTAGTCATGTCGCGATCGCTGGGCCGCGTTCTGCCGCGCGACCTGCTCGAGCTGCTCTCCCAGAAGGACCTCACGCGTCTGCTCGGCCGCGTGCTCCCGATGATCACGCTGGGGCCGGATGGGCATCCGCACCCGATGCTGTGCACCTACCTGGAGGTCCTCGCTCTCGACCCCAAGAACCTGCGCGTGGCGATCGGCCTGCGCAGCCGGAGCGCGTCGAACCTTCAGTCGCGGCGGGTCGCGACCTTCCTGTTGGTGGATCCCGAGCGCATCGTCTATCTGAAGTGCCGGGCCGGGGCGCCGCCCCGCGTGTTCAACGGGCTGGCGCGCTTCGACATCACCGTCGAGGACGTGCTCGAGGACACGCCCGAGGAGGCGGAGGGCAGCGTGCGGATCACGAGCGGGATCAACTACTCGCCCCCGCATCGCCTCGAGTCGCGCTGGGCCAAGGAAGTGCTGGCGGCCCTCAGGGCAGACTAGGCTCTCGCCCGATGGCCGCTCACGCGATCTGGTAGTCCGCCCGGATCCGTCCGTCCTCGCCCAGCAGCAGTAGTGCGAAACCGGTCGCCGCGGCGGGGCCGCCGCCCTCGGGGACCATTTCCCAGCTCATGCGGATCATGTCGTGGTGGCCGTCGGTGAGCCCGGCCGAACGGAAGGCGAAGCCCTTGGCGCCGCAGACGTCGTAGGCGGCCTGCCACTCCGCCTCGATGCCCGCGTGGCCGTGCCGGGTGCCGGTTTCCGTGGTGAACACGGTGTCAGGCGTCCAGAGCGCGGGGAGCCGGCCCAGCCGCGCGCCGTCGTCCGTCTGGTTCCAGAAGTCGACGTAGCGGCTCACCAGGCGCTCCACCTCGGGCGCGGCCGCCCCCGGCGGCTCGCTGAACTGGCAGTCCTCCTGGATCAGGCCGGCGTCGTCCAGCACGAGCACGCTGAGGCCGGCGGCCGCGATCGCGCCGCCGCCCGCAGGCAGCATCTCCCAGACGAGTTTCACCGCGCCTCGATGCCCCGCGACCGAGCGCGGCCGGAAAACGAAGCCCCCGTCGCGCACCCACGTTTCGTTGGCACTCGCCACCCGCTGCTCGATGGCGGCGTGCCCCCGCGAGTCGAGCTCGCGGTAGCACGTTCGCCCATCTGCCGGCCAGAGCTCCGCGATGCGCCGCCGCCGGGCCTCCACGTCCCGCTCGTTCCACACCGCCACGTAGCGATCGACCAGGGCCTTGATGTCCATCACGCCGCCTCCTCGATAGGTTGATGGGCTCAGTGTGGAAGCGAGGCGCGGGCCTGTCGATTACGCGGAGGTAATGGCTCGCGATGGCCGCGTGGCAGCCCCGGCAACCCTCTGCTAGGCTGCCCCACAGGGTGCGCAAGGGGCCGGGAATCGGCGATCGACTGCGGGCATGGCGCGAGCGGCGCCATCTGAGCCAGATGGACCTGTCGCTCCGCGCCGAGGTGTCGTCACGCCATCTAAGCTTTGTGGAGACGGGCCGCGCGCGGCCAGGGCGGGAGCTGATCCTGCGGCTCGCCGAGGAGCTCCAGATCCCGCTGCGCGACCGGAACGCCCTCCTGGTGTCCGCGGGCTTCGCGCCGGTGTTCCAGCACCGCCCCTTCTCGGACCCGTCCTTCGATTCGGTTCGCGCGATCCTCGAGCTGGCGCTCGAGAAGCACAAGCCCTTCCCCGCCTACGTGATCGACCGGCACTGGACGGTGGTGGCGTCGAACGCTGCGATCCCGGAGATGTACGAGGGAGTGGCGCCGAAGCTCTTACGCCAGCCGATCAACGTGATCCGGCTGATGCTGGATCCCGGTGGGATGGCGTCACGGATCGTGAACCTCGCCGCCTGGCGCGTGCATCTCCTGGCCCAGCTCCGACGGCAGCTGAGCCTCACCGCCGATCCGGTGCTGGAGCCTCTGCTGCGGGAGGCCCTCGCCTATCCGGGCGGGAGCGCGGAGGACGGGGCGCACGCGACAGCCGACGGACCGGCCATGCCGCTCGAGATCGCGACGCGCTTCGGGCGGCTCCGATTCATGGGCGCCACCACGGTGTTCGGCACCCCGGCGGACGTGACCCTCGAGGAGATCGCCCTCGAGGTGCTCTATCCTGCCGACGCGTTCACCGAGAAGACGGTACGAGCCTTAACCGCCCCAGCCGTGAGGGCGAACCCGTCGAAGCAGCCCGCCGCCGCGCCCTGATCCTACGCGCACGCTCCCCGAAGTAGTCGATGACTTGATCGATCCGCCGCGGCGAGTCGTTCTTGATGAGTCTCAGCATGACCGTGAGACGTATTCAAGGCGGGTGCCATTTACAGGGTTCGCATTTCCGGCCCCTTGCGAGACGCCGGGGAAGACTTGGGACGTTTCTACATGGAACGTCCGTTCCGGCCTGAAACACCTGACCAGCGCTCGATTCCGTATTCCTTGAGCTTGCGCCAGAGCGTGGTCCGGCCGATGCCCAGGGCCTCGGCCGCGCCGGAGTGGTTCCCGCCCGCCCGCTCGAGGGTCTGGAGGATGTGCTCGCGCTCCGCCTCGGCCAGCGTGATCTGGCGTGGGAGCGCCGGCGAGGGACCGAGATGCAGCCCCGCGGAGACATGGGGCGGCAGATCCTCTGGCGTGATGGCCTCGTGCCGAGCCAGGATGGCCGCGCGCTCGATGGCGTTCTCGAGCTCGCGGACGTTACCCGGCCAGGGGTAGCGGAGCAGACGCTCCACCGCGTCTGGGGAGAGCCGCAGCGGGCGGCCGAGCTTCTTCGCTGCCTGCGCCATGAAGTGCTCGGCCAGCGCGGGAATGTCCTCCCGCCGGTCGCGCAGCGGCGGCAGCGAGATCTGGATGACGTTCAGCCGATAGAAGAGGTCCTCCCGGAACCGCCCCTCGTTGATCAACGCGCCCAGGTCACCATGGGTGGCCGCAATCACCCGCACGTCGATGATGGAAGGCTGGGTGGCGCCGAGCCGCCGCACCTCGCCGCTCTGGAGCGCCCGCAGCAGCTTCACCTGGAGCGCGGCGGGCATCTCGGCGATCTCGTCGAGGAAGAGGGTGCCCCCGTGCGCCTCCTCGAAGAGGCCGACCTTGTTCACGGTGGCGCCGGTGAAGGCGCCCCGCATGTAGCCGAACAGCTCGGACTCGAGGAGGGTCTCCGGCACCGCGCCGCAGTTGACGGCCACGAAGGGCTGCGCCGCGCGCAGGCTCGCGTGGTGCACGGCCTTGGCGATGACTTCCTTCCCCGTGCCGGACTCGCCCTGGATGAGGAGCGTGGCGTCGGTGGGCGCCACGCGCGCCACCAGCTCCAGCACGGCGTGCATGCCGGGCGCCTGCGCGACGATCCCCGCCAGCCCGAAGCGCTCCCGGAGCTGCGCGCGGAGGTTCTCGTTCTCGCGGCGCAGCTCGCGGCCGGCCAGCGCCTTGTCGATGCGGTGGTAGAGCTCGTCCGGCTCCTGGCCCTTCTCGAAGTAGTCCAGCGCGCCCAGGCGTATCGCTTCCTTCGCCGACTTCCACTCGGCGTAGGCGGTGAGGAGGATCACCTCGGTGGCAGGGGCATGCGCCTTGGCCGCGCGCAGCACATCCAGGCCGTCGCCGTCCGGCATGCGGAGGTCCGTCACCACGAGGTCGAACACCTCCTCGGTGAGGCTCTTCGCCGCAGCCCCGACCCCGTCGGCCTCCAGCACGCGATGCCCGCGCTTGCGGAGGAGGAGCGCGAGCGTCGTGCGCGCCGAGGTCTCGTCGTCGACGACCAGGAGATGGGCCATCGTCAGGCCGCCTCGAGGGGGAAGAGCATGGTCACGCGCGTCCCACGGCCGGGCTCGGAGTCGATGTGGATGCGCCCGCCGTGGGCGGAGACGATGCGCTCGGCGATGGTCAGGCCGAGCCCGCTGCCGTTGGGCTTGCCCGAGTAGAAGGGCTCGAACACCCGTGGCAGCTTCTCGTGCGGGATGCCGGGGCCCGTGTCCGACACCGCGAGGGCCACGTCGCCGTTCTGCCGCGCCACCTCCAGCGAGAGCTTGCCCTTGCCGTCCATCGCCTCCACGCCGTTCAGCGCCACGTTCCACAGCACCTGGGTGATCTGGTCGCGATCGAAGCGGAAGCGCGGCACCGCGGGATCGATGGCCACGCGCACGTCCACCCGCGCGGCGCGCGAGCGGTCGTCCCGGACCAGCGCCCCCACGTGCTCCACGACCTCACCGATGTCGGCGGGGGCGCGGTGCGCCTCCTGAGGTCGGGCGAAGCGCAGGAAGTCGGACAGGATGCGATTGAGGCGGCGCGCCTCCGTGCGAATCGCGCCCAACGTGGCCGCGCGCTCCGCGGGCGTGAGGGCGCTCTCTTCCGTCAGGAGCGCGGTGGCGTTGACGATAGCGGCCAGCGGGTTGCGGATCTCGTGCGCCATGCCCGCGGCCATCTCGCCGGCGGTGGCGAGCCGCTCGGCCTCGCGCAGCCGCGCGTGCAGCCGCTCGCTCTCGCTGCGCGCGCGCTCGAGGACCATAATGATGACCGCGAACGTCGAGAGGAAGTAGATCGTGATGTAGACGCCGTGCACGGTCATGTAGCCGGTGGAACCGTCCTCGGTGTTGACGAACTGGGTCGCGATGCGGTGGAGGCCCCACAGCGTGAGGAGCCCCGCCAGCAGGCGGGCGCCGCGGAAGCGCGGGGTCGGCCCGCTCTGCGGCCAGAAGAGCAGGCCCGCGGCGATCTGAGCCCCGCCCAGCCCCGCGCCGACCAAACGTTGACCTAGATCGTAAGGCCCCAGACAGCCCGCGAACGCGAGGATCACAGCGACACCGAAGCCGGCGAGGGCATCGCGCGCGGTCAACCGATAGTCCCAGCGGTGCGCGAAGGCGGCGGCGAGGGTGAAGCCGACGGCGGCAATGGGCGCCAGCTCGGTGACGAAGCTCGACTGGTCCATCTGGAGCACGAGCACGTCGAAGAGCTTGAGCGCCTTGGACAGCGTGTACGCGCCCCAGGCGAGGAGCAGATACTGGAAGAAGCGCACGCGGTGGGACTGGTAGAGATAGACGAAGATCAGGAGCTGAATGGCGAACGCGACCATCGACACGCACGTCAGGATCATCGGCGCGGGCATGCACACCCTCCCCGGAGTAAGTCTACTCTCCAAGGCAAATCGCGTGCCGGGCACGGCCCCGCGTAGAGCCGCGAAAAATCACGAATGCGTGACGGCGCGGGCGCGCCCCCCGTTCCAATACGAAACGCGAGGCTTTCGACCTGGAACCATTGCCCGAGCCGCCGCGTGGGCGTATTCAATGAATTCGCGCGGCTACGGGCTGGCACGGAGTCTGCTCTCCTGAGCGGCCATGCAGTCCATCACGCTCAGGAGGAATCAGCACATGCGGAAGATCGGAATCGCGCTGTGGGTCGTGGCCTTCGCAATGACGCTGTTCGTGACCTCGGGAGCCTTCGCCGCGCCGCCCGACGAAGTGAATGCCCCGCGCGGTCAGGACAGCGTGGCGGTCTGAGCCTGATGGGCTGGCTCGACGCCAGCGAGCTGTTCCTGATCGAGACCCTGGAGGCCGAGCGCGCCGAAGACCTGGCGCGCTCGGCGCGTCTCGTCAGGACGCAGGTCGAGCGCGACCCGCCGCTGCGGCCGCCTAGCGCAGGGCCGCGGCGATCTGGGCCCGCATCGCCGCATCGGGGAGCCGCCCCGTGGCCGCCTTCATGTTGTCCAGGAGGTGCTCCGGCTTGCCCGTGCCCGGGATGACGCAGGTGACTGCCGGATTGCCCAGAATCCATTTGAGAAAGATCTGGGCCCACGAGTCGCACTCGATCTCCGCCGCCCACGCGGGCACCGGCTTGCCCCGCACGCGCCCGAAGAGCGCGCCCTCCGCGAAGGGGCGATTGGCGATGACGGCCACGCCCCGCTCGTGGGCGAGCGGCAGGATGCGGCGCTCCGACTCGCGCTCGTCCACTGAGTAGTTGACCTGGACGAAGTCGAGCGCCTCGGCGCGTAGCACGCGCTCCAGCTCGTCGTAGGCGCTCTCGGTGTAGTGGGTGACGCCCACATAGCGGATCCGGCCCTTCGCTTTCCACTCGCGCAGCGTCCGGAGATGCGTGGACCAGTCGAGCAGGTTGTGGATCTGCATGAGATCCACCCGCGACGCGCGCAAACGTCGGAACGACTCGTCCATCTGACGGATGCCCGCCTCGCGGCCGCTCGTCCAGACCTTGGTGGCGAGGAAGAGCCGGTCGAGCACACCGACCTCGGTGGCCACGTCACCCACCACCGTCTCGGCGGCGCCGTACATCGGCGAGGAGTCGATGGCGCGCCCGCCCAGCTCCGCGAAGCGGCGCAGCACGTCCTTGATGGGCGCGCGCGCCTCGTCGGACGCGCCGACGTCGAACACGCGCCAGGTGCCGATGCCGACGGCGGGCAGCATCTCGCGACTCGACGGAATCCGCCGCTCGAGGAGATTGCTCGCGGCGGCGACCTGCGCGCGAGGCCCGGCGGCGACGGCGCTCGCCGCGCCCGCGGCCAGCCATGCGAGAAGGTCTCGCCTCGTCAGCACGCCTCCACCATACATCCGGCCGCGGCTTCCCCGCGCCCCCATACAACGCGCACGGAAAATCGTCGCTTGACGCGCGCGCGCTTCGGCGGCATCGTCGCGCGCACGGAGGACAACACCATGGTCACGGTCAAGGATCTGGAGGCGTTCGGCGACGGCTGGAACCGGCACGACGTGGACTACCTCATGACGTTCATGGCGGACGACTGCGTGTTCGAGATCTCCGCCGGCCCCGATCCGTGGGGGAAGCGCTTCGTCGGGAAGAACGCCGTGCGTGAGGGCTTCGCCGGCGTGTTCAAGCGGTTCCCCGACGTGCACTTCGGCAATGCGCGGCACTTCGTGTCGGGCGATCGCGGGCTCTCCGAGTGGCTCTTCACCGGCACCACCACCGACGGCAAGAAGGTGGAGGTCACGGGCTGCGACGTCTTCACCTTCAAGGGCGACAAGATCGCGGTGAAGAACTCGTACTTGAAGACGCGGACGAGCTGACCCTCTGCGGCGGCTAGGGCTCGGGGCGGTAGACGCTCCTCCCGAAGCCGCCAACGAAGGTCGGCAAGCCCTTGTGCCCCAGCATCTGGCGCACGGCCTGCGACTCGCCCAGGTGGAACCAGTAGTGATAGGTCGTCCGGAGCAGCTTGGTCCCCGGCGTCTCGCCGCCGGTCTCCCGCTTCCACTTGCGCGTGAGCATTGAGCCCTCGAGGGTGTCCAGGTAGGGATCGGCAGCCGTCGTCACCTGCCGCCACCACCGCCAGGCATCCTCCAGGGGTGGCACGGTCAGAAGTTTCCCGAAGCCGAACTGCCTGACCTCGGGCACCGGCGTCAGCCCCTGGGCCCGCTCGAGGAAGTAGAGCTGCTCCTGCCAGGCGAGGTGCCCGATCATCCATGAAATCGGGTTGATCGGCGCGATGTGACGCGCCGCCTCCTCCGGTGTCACACGTTTGAGGCCCCGGATCCATTCACTACGGGTGAAGCGGAGTTGGGTCACCAGTGGATGTGGCATGACACCCATGAGACCCCGGACAGCGGGGCGTGTGAAAGGGGAGTCGACATGGCTCCGGGTACATGCGCGGCCTCATCGAGCAGGGCATGAACGCCATGAAGAAGCACCTCGAGCGCGGCGGAACAGCCGGGTAATGAGCCGGACGCTCGTGGCCCGCTGGCAGGATTGGGCGGGCACTGGACTCCAGCACCTGGTGCTTCGCGAGGGGCCGGAGGAGCTCGTCGCCGATGCCGTGGTGATCGGCACCGAGGAGGACGGGCGCCCCTTCGCCGCGCGCTTCCGCATCGAGTGCGACGCGGGCTGGCGCGTCCGGCGGGTGGAGGCGGGGCTGATCGGCGATGAGCGGCCGCTGGTGCTGCTGGGCGACGGCGCGGGGCATTGGCGCGACGGCGCAGGCGCGCCCCGCCCGGATCTCGAGGGCGCGATCGACGTGGACCTGCCGATCACGCCTTTCACCAACACGCTGCCCATACGCCGCCTCGGGCTCGCCGCGGGCGAATCCGCCGATCTCGAGACGGTCTACATCGTCCTGGGAGGGGGCACGGCGCCAAGGGCGGTGACCGATCCTCAGCGCTACACCTGTCTCGCGCCGCGCCGCCGCTACCGCTACGCGGCCCTCGACATCGACTTCGTCCGCGAGATCGAAGTCGATGCCGACGGGCTCGTCGTCACCTACCCCGAGATGTTCCGACGCGTCTCCTGAGGGGGCTCAGGCTCTCCGCGCCGGGGAGTCGGCGGATCTGCGCGTGGTGTACATCGTGATGCCGGCGCGCAGCGTCACGGTCGATCCGCAGCGCTACGTCCGCCTGGAGCCGCGGCAGCGCTGCCGCTTGGAGTCGCTCGACAGCGACTTCATGCGCAGATTGACGTCGAACGGGTGAGCCCTAGCGTACCATCGCGCGGCGACGCGCATTTGGGCCGAGGGAGCTTCGGACCGTCAGCGAGCGCGACGGTCGAACGCGGCGGCCACTTTCGGGTCAGTGGCGAAGTCGTGCAGTGTGCGCGCCAGCGCCGCATCCATCACCTCGCGGGCGACGTCCTTGGCGTCAGCATCGGCCTCGCGACGTTTAGTGCCGGCGTAGTGGCGGGTGAACAACGTTTCGCCGTTGCGGCCGTCGACCACGGCGAGCGCCAGCACGACCTTGCCGACGTACTGCGCATGCGAGTGGCCGACGACCACGTCGAGCCAGAATTCTTCGACCTCGGCAGCGAGCACCACATCCTGGGCGTCGGTAAGCACCGCGTGACCGTTACGGCTGACCTCGACCGTGAGCGCGTCGTGAACAATGTCGCTGACGGGGCGGCGCGTCACGATGGCCCGGCCGTCGTTCCGCAGGGAGCCGATACGGCTCGTGTCCAGTCGACGATCGACGACCGGGCTGATGCCGACGCGCTGCGGTGGTACCGAGGCCAGCAGGGCGCGGTTGACGCTGGCCTCCGGATAGCCCACGTCGAGCCTCTGATTGCGCGCGCACCCGGCGCCCGAAGCCAGCGCCAAACTGCACAGGAGCGTCGCAATCGCCAGCGAGCGGCCGGCGTTCATTGGCCGGCGCTCCGCGCATAGAGCAGCTCGCTGGCGAGGCGTTGGCCCGCGCGTTCCAGCACGTCGATCAGCTGCTGGCGCGTGAACTTACGATCGGCGGTGAACGTGGCGAGGGGTACTCGCTCGAGATCCGTGACGTCCTCGGAGCGCTCCCAGACGACGACGCCCGTGCCCGGCACGACCACTTCGGCGCGCACGTCCGCGAAGGCGGAGTGAAGGTCGGGTTCGCCCTCGCGCACACGCACCAGGCCCCAGGCCGGCACGGCGAGACGTACGATCGCGTCCACGCCTCGGCGATCGTCGCTGGTGGGCTCGGCCGTGAGTGTGCTGATCTCGTCGTACTGTCCGCTTGCGCGGAGAGTTGAGGCGAAGGCGGCGGCGACCACCTCGCGCGGCGAGACGCCCCCGAGGCCCGCGCTGACGTCGGACTTGCGGTTGAGCTGGAGCAGCCAGTTGATCCCTCGGTGGGCGAGGTCGGCGGCGGGCTTCCACCACCAGCCGCCAAATGAGCCCCACTTGAGAATCTCGTCGAACGTGCGGCCGGGCTCCGCGTTGTGCTCGGTCACCGCGAAGGTGCTATCGCCGGACGCAACGACAACGAGCTGTCGGAGGTTCTCGAACGGACGCGCGGTGGGTTGCGGCGGAGACGTCGAAGCGCACCCCGAGAGCACAACGACGATCAGCACCAACAGGACGGCAACGGCGCGATGGATCAGGACGTTTCCCCGGCTTTCCGAACGTGAGTTCGGGCGGCGCTCCGGAGAAGAAGCGAGAAACGCGGGATAGTTCATGTCGCCGATCCCGTCAACGAGTTTCAGCGAACCTGGAAAGTGAAGCCGTCGCCGGTTCCGAGGCTCGCGATTTCGCGCCGTTTACCTTTGGGCTATTGACCGGTTGAGCCCCTGCCTCGGCGATAACATCACCGACCCGTCGGGCCGCTGGCCGCAGAACCTGTTTGGCCATGGCCCACAGCGTACTGGTGACAGCCGCCAAGGCTGCCCCTTTGACGCTGGCAAGGTGGTCCTGAGCCGGACTTGTGGCTCGACTCGCAACACTCTGCGGGGACTGAGTACGCGCGGACGGTACCCATGGCGTATCAGGTGTCCTGCTTGAACAACCACGCCGGCGCCCGAGGGCATAGCCCAGGACCACGGCCCCGCCAATCATAAGCCAGGGCCGTTGCTTCATCTGATAGCGAAAATCGACCCCGTGCTTCACCGCGTCAACCGTCTCCTGGGCTCGATGTTCCAAAATTGCCAGCTTCTCTGCTATTGCCGAACTGGTGTCGGCGACATCTTGACGACCTCTTTCAATCTTTCGTCGGCTCTCGTCGGGTGTGTCAGCCATTAGGCACTCTCCTTGATCCTCTTCACCGGCCGCAGCAGCACCGCGTCCAGTTCAGCTGCTTTGGTTTTGGCGCCCTTGAGCAGGACTCCGCCCACGACGAGAAGCAGGCCTCCCACAATCCCGTAGCACTCCCACAGAGGAAACGATGTCACTGACGACAGCAGGTGGACCAGCATGAGCACCAGGCATATTCCACCCGAGATGGTGACTCCTATTCCAACGCCCATTGCGATCGCCTTGCTCTTAGCCTTGTGCAGTTCGTACTGCACTTCGAGCCTTATGAGTGCTACTTCCCGCAGCAGCAATTCTTTGGCATCACTCGCGATGCCGCCGATCAATGACACGAAGCCTGGCCCTACGCGCCGTGACGATCCGCGCTCCATGCTTTACCTCGAACGTCGGGCAAGCAGATAACCAAGGCCGACACCTATCAGTAACGACTGGAGAGGATAGGTACGGACTACATTAGTCACCTCGTGTGCCAGGCCGTCGAATTTCTTCTCCCGCAAATACGAGCTCGCCGACTCGAGCCCATTCGCCACCGTGGAGGCGGCTGTCGCCACCGCGCCTTCCTGCGGAGCGTGTTCCCGGATCACGGTCGCGAGCGATCCGATCTTCTCGCCGACGACTGTGGCCGCCTCGTTCGCCTTGGTGGCGGTGGTCGCCCCGAGCTCCTGAGCGGCGGCGGTGATTGTGGTGCCGGTCCCAACCGTTTTTTCGTCAGAGGTATGGGCGTTCATGAAGCGTCCTTTCTCGTGCGTTGAAGGGTTTAGGGGTCTTTGGTGGTCTGGGTTACCCGGTAACGACTACCGAGGACCGGGTCGGAGTTGAGCGTGGCGAGCTTCGGCTCGTTCGTCGCCGACCCTGTGTTGCGCGCGCCGCGGTGACGAGTGCCTGAAGCCCCTGGCCGTGCTTCACGGCGTCGATCGAGCGGGCTTTCCTGGGGTCGGACGGTCGTGAGTCCCTCTAGAGGGCACGCCGGCGCGAGACCAATCTTCACGGCCAAACCGGTAAAAAACAACTGGCTCATTGAGTTCCCTTCCTTGGATGAGCAAGGCGTCTGCCAAGTACAACGGCATGGAACCTTGCATGCCGAGCGACTCGTCGCCAACACACGGCCAAGACCAGGAAAGTGGCGACCTCGCCGCCGACGGCGTCAACAGGCCGCGATTGACGTGATGAAGAAGGCCTGGCAGCGACTGGTGGCCGGCATGACACTTGCGTACTTCTACCGGGCAGCTGTCCCTGGCTGTCCTCGGATACCTCGGGCTGCGTTTAGGAACGGAACCTGTCGCGGAACCGAATCATCGGCTCCGGGATGAGCGGGAAGGCGCAACAGTTGAGCGCCGCCAATGAGGCGGCTGAGGAGAACATCGTGCACATAATCGGATGGATCGTGTTCGGTCTGGTCGTCGGCCTTGTCGCCAAGTTTGTAATGCCGGGCCGCGATCCTGGTGGCTTCGTCATCACCGCGATCCTAGGGATCGTCGGCGCTCTCGTCGGTGGGTTCGTGGGTCGTCTGATCGGCTTGTACGGCGAGGGCGATCCCGTCGGCTTCATCATGGCTGTGGTCGGCTCGATCATCTTGCTGACGATCTATCGCTTCGCGTTCGTGAGGACTGCGCGGGCCTAATACAGAAGCCCCTAGGCCGGCCGCCACCATTCCGGGGCCGCCCTGGTTTCACTCCGGTTCCAACTCACCCGGATTCACTGCGTGAGGCTGGCTAGGTGCGGCGTCCCATCTGCTCGGCGTCCATGCCGTAGAACAGGGGCTTGCTGCCCTTGGCCGGCCAGGGATGCGCGCGCAGGACCTCCTCGTTGATGTCCGCGCCCCAGCCCGGTCCTTCCGGGAGGAAGATGTGGCCGTCGCGGATCTGGGGCGCGCGCGTGACGAGGTCCTTCTTCCACGCCACGTCGTCGATGTCGATCTCCATGATGCGCACGTTGGGGAGCACCGCGCAGAGGTGGAGGGAATGGAGATCGGCGAGGTGGCTGTAGTAGTTGTGCGGGGCGATGTTGATCTCGTAGCACTCGGCCATACGCCCGATCTGCGCGGACTGGGAGAAGCCGTTCCACGGCACGTCGATGATCGCGACGTCCATTGCCTGTTTTTCCAGAAACGGGCGATATTGGCGTGTCGTCACGAGGCTCTCGCAGGAGGCGAGCCGCGTGGACGTCGACTGCTTGATCTGAAGTAGCGCCTGCGGGTCCCAGTTGTCGTACTCGACCCACTGCATGTCGAACTTCTCGAGAAGCTTCGCCACCCGCAGCACGCCCTCGGTCCGGAAGTTGTAGTTGAGGTCGAGGCACAGGCCGACCTTGGGCCCGACGGCGTCGCGGAAGGTGCCGATGAGCTTCTCGATGGCGCCCAGGATCTCCACGGTCGGCGCGCCGTCGGTGGTGTTGATGCCGCTGCTGAAGCCCGGGAAGTACACGGTGGCCGGATCCCCGGGAATCACCATGTTGGTCTTCAAGGCGGTGAAGCCCTTCGCCACCACCTCGCGCCCGAGCGCCGCGATGTCGTCGTAGCTCCGCAGCGGCGGCGTGCCCAGCACGTGGCCCAGCCGCGCTCGTGTGGTCCCGCAGTGCGACCAGTAGAGCCGCATCCGGTCGCGCATGGGCCCGCCGAAGAGCTCGTACACCGGGACGCTCAGCGCCTTGGCCTTGATATCCCACAGGGCCAGCTCCACGCCCGCGATGGCCTTGTGGGTGACGCCGCCCAGGTTCTGGCGCGTGCGCCGGAGCATGTCCCAGTACAGCCGCTCCACCGGCCGCGGATCCTGGCCGATCAGGAGATCGGTCATGTCGCGCACGCAGCCGGCGATGCCGTGAGGGCTCCGGTTGTCGCTGCACTCCCCCCAGCCGGTGATGCCCTCGTCGGTGCTGACCTTCACGAAGGTCCAGGGGCGCCAGCCGCCGTCGGCATGCAGGGTCTCGACACCGGTGATCTTCATCGGAGCTCCTCGGGGACTTGCCGGGTGAGGGTAGGTCAGGGGCGGGCGGGCGGAATCTCGAATCGCGGATCCACCTGCTCGATCTTGCCGGTGAGGAAGAAGCGCACGACCTGCTCCTGCGCCGCGCGCGCGATGTCGGCCACGTCGGGGAAGAACGTCCAGGTAAGGAAGCCGTGCGGGTTGGCGCGGAAGCGCTCGGGGAGGCTCGCGGCCACCTGATCGTGGCGGTAGAGCGAGGCGACCTTGGTGAGGTCGCCGGCGCGGAGGATGTTCTCGGTGGTGGGATTCGGCACCGTGCGATCACCCACCGCCCACTGGACCATGACGGCGCGCGGCGGGCCGCCGCGCAGCGGCGTCTGCAGGAGATACGGCGCGAAGGCCACGGGGTTCGCCGTCTGGCCGAGCCATTCCACACGATCGAAGTAGTCTTGTATCTCGAGCGCCCCCGGCGGCGGCGCCTTCACCGGCGGCTCGCCGGGCAGCGGGATCGCCTCGACGAAGTCCTTCTCGCCGTTCATCAGCGAGGGGTTGCGTGCTTGCAGCGCCGCGATCACGTTAGGGCGGAAGGCGGCGGCCTGGCGCCCGATCTCGATCACCGGGCCGCCCGGCACGTTGAGCACGCCCGCGCGGATGCGCGGCTCCACCGCCATCAGCAGCGTGCCGTACATGCCGCCGAACGACTGGCCGACGTAGTAGATCTGCTCACGGTCCAGATCGGGCTGGCCGTCGCCGTCCACGTCGATGCCCCGCCGGATCGCGCGCACGAGCTGCATGAGATCGACCACCGTCTGCTTGAGCCCGTCGGTCGAACCGATCGGCTGGAGGGGCGACCCAATGCGCGTGCCCACGCCCTCGGTAAGGCCGATCTCGCCGTCCTCGTTCAGGTCCGTGCCGCGACCGCCGGACGGGAGCACCACGGGCGGCGCCCCCGCGCGCGTCACCGTGAGCGTGCCATCATGCCCGGACCCGTGGCCCACCACGTTGATGGCCACTGTGGCGAAGCCCGCGCGGGCCAGTCCCCCCGCGATCGCCGGCGGGATCACGTGCCGGTCATTGCCGAAGCCGTGGCCGAAGATGGCGACCGGCCAGCCGCCGGCCGGCCGCTCGCCGGCGGGCAGGAAAAGCGTGAGGTGAATCTCCTCCTCCACCTGGGGCTGGGGAAACGGCCGGCGGGTCGGCACCGGGACAATGTGCCGGTCGGCCGAGAGGAAGGACGGGCTGCGGTAACGCCCGAAGGCGATCGCCTTCACCTCGGTGGGCGGCAGCAGATCGAGCGCGATCGGCACGGGATCGCCGAGGAGCAGACCGCTGGTGGCGACGTGGCGACGGAAGTCGATGGCCTGGACGTAGTCGCGCGCGAAGACGGACCTGGCCCCGCCCGGAGCCAGATCGAACGTGACCGCGGGCGGCGCGCGGCTGTCCAGCACGGCGCGCATGCGCTCGAGGTCGGCAGTGACGGACTGGGTGGTGAAGAGCGCGATGCCCGCGATGTCCGCCCACTTGAGCCCGGTGGGTGAGATGGCCTTCCACATCTGGGTCTCGACCTTGCGGCCGTGGTCGGTGCCCTCGCGCGGCTTGAGGAACTCGGGGGCGGGCCGCAGGCGCTTGCCCTCGCCGTCGAGGATGCGGGTGGTCACCACGAGGGCATGGACGCGGGACTGGAGCAGCGCGCGCTCGGGCCGCGCGTAGAGCACCTTACTCTCCTCGTCCCAGACGAACTGCCCTAGCGGGATCGGCACCGCGGCGCCCTCCGCGGCCACCGGGACGATGAAGGCGGTGTCGCGCGTGACGCTCTCGATGCGGATCGGGCGGTCAAACGTGATGGCGACGCGCGGGTTCACCGAGAACCCGTCGAGCTGATTCAGCAGCGCGACGTCGTCACAGCCTGCGGGATCGACGGGGCAGCTCGGCGTGAGCAGCGCGACGCGCCGGCCGGTGAGCTGGGCAGGATCAGGGGTCGTGAGGCGATCGTTGGGGAAGATCGCGATGGCCTCCGTCGCGGAGGCCGGAGGCGCGAGCGCCGGGCCGCCGAGCAGCGCAGCGGCGAGGATCGCCCGCGCGATCAACCCGGTGCCGCGCCTGCTCCAGCGCGCCCGATTCATCCGCGCAGCTACTTGGGGGGCGCCGGCTCGGCGGGCGCGCGCTCGGGAACCCGGCGCGGCGGAGTGCCTCGGTTCGGACCCTGATAGGCGCCCACCGTCACGTCCAGCTCGGTGGGCTTGCCCTCGCGCCACACCTTGAGCTTCACGGTGCGGCCGACGGGCGTCGACGAGATGATGCGCTGGAGATCCCGCGGGCCCTCGAGCGAGGCGCCGTCGACGCCGAGGATCACATCGTTGGCCTTCACGCCGCCCTTGTCCGCGGGCTGGCCCACCACCACGTTGCGGATCAGCACACCGCGCGGCTCGGCCAGGCCGTACTTGGGCGCCTCGTCCTCGCCGATCTCGGCGATGGTGACGCCGAGCCAGCCCCATTCCACCCGACCCTTTTCCGCGAGCTGCGGCAGCAGCCCCTTGACCAGGTTGATGGGGATCGCGAAGCCGATGGAGCCGTTGCGGGCGGCCATGCTGTTCACGCCCACGACCTCGCCCGCCATGCTGATGAGGGGCCCGCCGGAATTGCCGGGATTCACCGCGGCGTCGGTCTGGATGAAGTCGAAGCCCGGCGCGGCCACCTCGAGCGGCGCGCCCTTGCGGCTCACGATGCCGAACGACACTGTCTGCTCGAGCCCGAACGGATGGCCCAGCGCCAGCACGAACTCGCCGACGCGGAGCTTGTTCGAGTCGCCCAGCGCCGCGACGGGAAGGCCGGTGGTGTCGATCTTGATGAGGGCGAGGTCGACCCGAGTATCCACCCCGACGAGGCGGCCCGCGAAGCGGCGCCCGTCGGAGAGCTTGACCTGGATCTGCTCGGCGTCGTCCACCACGTGGGCGTTGGTCACGAGGTAGCCGTCCTGCCGGATGATGAAGCCGGAGCCGGAGGCGCGGCGGGGCTCATCGGGGGGCGAAGGCGGCTGCCCCGGCGTGCGCGGCTGCTGCTCGGGCAGATCGGAGGGATCGACCATACGGCGCACGCGCACCTGCACGAGCGCGGGCTTCATGCGCTCGGTGAGGCCGTTCATGAAGTCGTTGAGTCGCTGGATATCGGGGGGGACCGGCGCGGCCGGGGTCTCCGTCCAGTACTGGACGGGCGGCGCGGTCGACGCGGGGGCGGGTTGCTGGGCGGTTGCGACACCGGCCAGAAGCGGGATGAGCGAGACCAGGACAACCGCCGAAACCCGATGGCTCATGGGAACATCTGCCTCCTGGAAGGGACCCAATTCGACCGGCTTCGAGTATACCGCATGGGTTCGCTTCATCTTCGTGGAGCGACGGGACGCTACCGCTGTGGCCGCCCGCTGCGACATGGGCCCATCAGGTTGTGGCCGCGCCGGGATCGAGCCGCTGCGCGGCCAGCGCCAGGGCGGCGCCCGCGGGCGAGCGCGCGGCCTCGACGGCGAGGCTCCGAACGAGCGCGGCGGCGAGGCGGCGCCAGCGCGCATCGCCGGAGGCGTCCGACAGCACCAGCAGAGCCTGGGCCATCTCGCCGTTGGCGAGGAGGGGGAAGAAAAACCCCTCACCCTGCCCTCTTCCCTGGGGGGAGCGGGATGAGGAAACGGCGTCGCGGAAGGCGCCGCGGGACTCGTTCCAGAGATTCGCGAAGCTCCACGCGGCAGCGCGCGTCGCCCAGTCGAGCAGCGCCGCGTCGCCGCGTACCCGATGCGTCTCCACGGCCGCGGCAATCGTGAGGGCTTGATCACGCAGGAGGCCGCGCGGCGTCGCGACGCCTGCGGGCGCGTCCAGCCAGTGCGGCACGGCCCCGTGGGGCGCCGCGCCGGGCGCCTCGAGCACGAGGCCTGTGTCCACGTCCGCGAGCGCGCACGCCAGCAGCCCCGCGCGCACCAGCGCCGCGCCCGCGTCGGCGAAGCGCCGGTCGTCCACCTCGTCGCGCGGCGCCGCGGCGATGCTCGCGTAGGCGCGGCCCTCGGCATCGGCCAGGCGCGTCCGCGCGTGATCGAGCGCGCGCAGCGCCACGCCCCGATACTCCGCCAACCCCAGCGCCGCGGAGGCCTCGAGGTAGAGCGCGATCAGCGCGGCCTGGTCCACCGTCACCTTCTCGGTGTGTGGGCCGGACCAGTCGGCCGCCGCCGCGTAGCGGAAGAAGCCGCCGTCGGCCGGGTCCACGAGATGCGTCGCGATGGCGTCGAGGCTCTCGCGCGCGATCGCCGCCAGCTCCGCGTCGCCTGTTCGCTGCCACTCGCGCAGAAGCAGCGTCACCGCGTCGGGCTCCGGGAGCTTCGCCCCCACGCCGAATCCGCCGTGCTCGCGATCCGCGCGGCGCCGAAGGCGCGCGACCATCTCGGTGACCAGCGGCGCGGCAGGCGCTGCGACGGCCCGGACGCGAGGCGAAGGCCGCCGGCCTTCTCGGAGGTCGGCGCGCGCCGAGTCCAGCAGCCCGAGGAGCTGGGTGGGCGAGAGAAAGGTCCCACCCCGGAGGAACTCGCCGTCCGGGCTCAGCACGGCGGTGGAAGGCAAGCCGCCCAGGTGGTAGCGGCCGTAGAGATCGGGACGCTCGTCCGCGTCCACGCGCACCGGCACGGTGCTCCCCTCGACCACTGCGGCCACGCCGGGATCGTCCCAGGTTTCCTCGTCCATGCGGTGGCAGGCGCCGCACCAGCGCGCGCTCAGCGACAGGAGCAGGGGCCGGCCGGTCTCGCGCGCGTGGGCGAAGGCGGCATCGCCCCAGGGGAGCCACTTGACGCTCATCGCCGCCGCCGCGCTAGCGGTTGACTTCGCGGAGCAGGTGGCCCAGCTCGGGAATGATCAGCTTCTCGAGCGCGAGCCGGCAGGCATGCGGCGAGCCGGGCAGCGAGAAGACGAGGCGCCCCTGCACCACGCCGGCCTGCGCGCGCGACATCATCGCGGCGGCGCCGATTTCTCCGTAGGAGAGCATGCGGAACAGCTCGCCGAAGCCCGTGATGCGCTTGGTGAGGAGGGCCTCCACCGCCTCGAACGTGGAATCGCGCGAGGTGATGCCCGTCCCGCCGGTGAGGATGAATACCTGGTGGTCGGGCTTGATCAGGCCCTCGCGGATCACCGCGACTACCTGGGTGGGCTCGTCGCGCACGATGCCGTGGCCGACCACGGTGTGGCCGGCGGCGGTCAGGAGCTCGCGGATCAGGTTGCCGCTGGTGTCGTCCTTCGGGGTCTTCGAGTCCGAGATCGTGAGCACAAAGCAGCCGGCGGTCTTGTGGCCGGTGCTCCGATGCTCCTGGGCAACCTGATCGGGTCTCGGGTCCGCCATGCGCGCGTGGCCTCAGTCCGCGGGCTCGAGGTACACCGCGCCGTCCTCCACCGTGGCCCGGTAGCCCGGCACGCGCTCGCCGGGGATCGTCATGCAGACCCCGGTGCGGAGGTCGAACTCCCAGCCATGCAGCGGGCAGGTGACGATGTCGCCGTCGAGCCAGCCGTCGCAGAGATTGCCGCCCTGATGCGGGCACTCGTTGCCGATGGCGAGGATCTCGCCGTTCGGGCCCGAGCCCTCCGCGCCCCGCCGGTACAGGAACACGTCGTTGCCGTCGACCGTCACCAGCACGGGCGTGAGCGGCGGCAGGCTGGCGAGGTCCATCACTTTCGTCTTCATCTATATGCTTCGTCGAGCAGCTCCACGATGTGGAGCACCTGCACGGGCTTGCCCCCGCCCTGGGCCAGCCCCTGCGCGATCTGGATGATGCAGCCCGGGTTCGCGGTGACCACGGCGTCGGCGCCGGTGGCGCGGATGTTCTGGACCTTGCGCTCCTGGAGCCGCGTCGCCATCTCGGGCTGGGTGAGATTGTACGTGCCGGCGGAGCCGCAGCACCAGTCGGCCTCGCGTAGCTCCACCACCTCGAGCCCGGGGATCTGGGCCAGGAGCTTCCGAGGCTCCTTGCGGATCTTCTGCCCGTGGACGACGTGACAGGGGTCGTGATACGTAATTTTTCGCCTGACGGCGGCGAGGGGTCCGCGCAGGGGCTCCCGCGCGAGGAACTCCGACACGTCGCTCACGCGCGCGGCAAAGCGCGCGGCGCGCGCGGCCCATGCAGGATCGTCCGCGAGGAGCGCGCCGTAGGCCTTCATGTGGGCGCCGCAGCCCGACGTGTTCACCACCACCTGCTCCACGCCGGCCGACTCGAAGGCCTCGATCGTCTTCTTGGCCTGCTCGAGCGCCGTCGTGTGCTCGCCGCCATGCGCGTGGAGCGCGCCACAGCAGGTCTGGGTGCGCGGGGCCACGACCTCGACGCCGTTCTTGGCCAGCACGCGCGCGGTGGCACGGTTCTGGGGGCCGAAGGCCACCTGCTGCACGCAGCCGGTGAGGAGCCCCACGGTGACGCGCTTCCCGCCCTCGGCGCGGATGACCTCGGGCAAGGGCGCCCGGTCGGCGCGGGAGGGAATGTGCGGCAGTAAGGGCTCCCACGCGGGGAGCGGCGACGGGAGCAGGCGGACGATCCCCGTGGCGCGGGCCAGGCGCTGAAGCCCACTGACCTGATAGAGGCGGAGACCGGCGGCGGCGAGCGAGAGCAGGCGTGGGTGCGGCAGGAGCACGCTAAAGTTCACCCAGCGGAAGAGCCGGCGCAGCACGCCGCCCGGGCGCTGCCGCTCGACGTCGGCGCGCGCCGCCTCGATCAGCTGGCCGTAGGGCACGCCCGACGGGCACACCGTCTCGCAGGCGCGGCAGCCCAGACAGAGGTCCAGGTGCGCGGCGGTCGACTCGGTGAGGGCGATGCGCCCTTCCGCCATCGACTTGATGAGGAAAATGCGGCCACGCGGCGAGTCCATCTCCGTGCCGAGCAAGGAAAACGTCGGGCAGTACGCTAGGCAGAGGCCGCAATGCACGCAGCGGTTGACCCCCTCCACGTCGTGGCCGTGCAGGGTGAGCGGGCCCGGCGGCGCGGCGAGGGTCTCGCTGCCGTGCGCCATGCCGTCAGATCCCTCCCACGAAGCGGCCGGGATTCAGGATGCCGTTGGGATCCAGCTCGGCCTTGATCCGCTGCATGATCCGAAAGGGCGCCCCGGGCGGCTCCCACACCGGCACGCGCTCCTTCACCGCGAGAGGCGCCCACTCGAGCATGCCGTGGCCTCCGGCGTCGCGGACCAGCGCGCGCCAGTCACCGAGGGTCGCCGCCACCGTCGTCGCCGCGATCTTCGCCTCGGCGCCCGCGCCGAGCACGGCGGTGATGATCCCGACCGCGGCATGCGCGGCAAAGGCCGCGTTGAGCCCGTGGCGGCGCGCGATGTCGCCGCCGTGCTCCACGAGATCGGCGACCTGGGTCGGCAGCGCGCCCCAGGTCATCACCGCGGTGGTCTCGGGGAATGCGCAGCGCGACAGCTCGCCCACCGCCTGCCAGGCGCCGTCCCGCTCCGCGCCGTCGAGGGCCCGCGTCTCGACCCGGGCACCGGACGCGAGCAGCCGCGCCAGCTCGGCACTCTGCCACTCCACCTGCTCCGGCAGGCCGTCGAGCCCGACCAGGAGGGCGGCCCCCTCGCGGCCGCCGAGGCCCAGCGCGCGCATGGCCTCGGCGTCGAGCAGATCCACCGCCGAGGGGATGAGATCGGAGGCCATGATGGCCCGGGCGCCCTGCCCCGCATCCTTCACGCGCTCGAAGGTCGCCACGATCAGGCGGTCCATGTCGGGGCGCGGCCGGAGCTTGAAGGTCGCCTCGACGATCACCCCGAGCGTGCCGAAGGAGCCGATGGCAAGCTTGGGCAGATCGTAGCCCGCCACGTTCTTCACGACCTTGCCGCCGCCGCGCACGATGGAGCCGTCGGCCAGCACCATGGTGAGGCCGATGAGGAGATCGCGCGCCGTCCCGTAGAGGTGCCGCCGCGGCCCGGACGCATTGCTGGCGAGGACACCGCCGAGGGTGCCCTGGCGCGCGTGCGGCGGGTCCAGCGAGAGCCACTGGCCCCGCTGGCCCAGCGCGTCCTGGAACGCCCCGAGGGTCATGCCCGCCTCGGCGGTGGCCGTCAGATCGGCGGGCTCGTGCTCGAGTAGCCGATCGAGCCGCTTGAGCGAGAGCACCAGGCCCGGCCGCGCCGGCGGCATGCCCACCGAGATGCGGGTGCCACTCCCCCACGGGGTCACCGGAATCCCGGCGGCGTCCGCCGCCGCCAGCACGCCCGCGACTTCCTCCTTGGTGCCGGGGAACACCACCGCCTCGGGCGTCCGGCCCTCGAGGACATAGGGCGAGCACTCCACGCCGGTCAGCACATGGCGCTCGCCGACGAGGGCAGTGAGGCGTCGGATCAGCTCGGCGTCCATTGCGAGGCCGCTACGAGGGGAGGTCGCGCCGCGCCCGCGCTAGAAGCGCTGAGCGAGGCCTTTCTCTTCGATGGGGTGCGGGCGATACGCGATGCCCGCCTCGCCGCAGGCCTTGCGGCTCGGGAACATCTTGCCGGGATTGCAGAGCCCTGACGGGTTGAAGGCGTGCTTGAGCCGGCGCATGCACTCGATGTCGGCGCCCGAGAAGATCAGCGGCATGTAGTCCGCCTTCTCGAGCCCGATCCCGTGCTCGCCCGAGATGGAGCCGCCCACCTCGGCGCAGACCCTGAGGATGTCGCCGCCCGCCGCCAGCACGCGGGCCTCGATGCCGGGCTCGCGCGGGTCGTAGAGGAGGTTCGGGTGGAGATTGCCGTCGCCGGCATGGAAGACATTGCCCACCCGGAGACCATACGAGGCGGCGATCTCGTTCACGCGGCGGAGCACGTAGGGCAGCTTGCTGCGCGGGATCACCCCGTCCATGACCATGTAGGCGGGCGAGATGCGGCCGAATGCCCCGAAGGCGGACTTGCGCCCCTTCCACAGGAGCTCGCGCTCCTCGGCGTCGCGCGCCACCCGCACGTCCCGCGCGCCCGCCTCGCGGCAGGCCTCCATGATGCGCGTGGCCTGCTCGTCCATGCCGGCGGCGATGCCGTCCACCTCGATGAGGAGCGCGGCGGCCGCGTCCCGCGGGTAGCCGCAGCCGAAGGCGTCTTCGACCGCCTCGATCGTGAGGTGATCGATCATCTCCATCGCAGCGGGGATGAGGCCGCGGGCGATGATGGCCGACACCGCGTTGGAACCCTGGTCGATCTCGTCGAACACCGCCAGCACGGTCTTCACGGCCTGGGGCTTCTTCAGGATGCGCACGATGATCTTGGTGGCGATGCCGAAGGTGCCCTCGGAGCCCACGAAGAGGCCGGTGAGGTCGTAGCCCTGCGGGTCCCGGGTCTTCCCGCCGATCCACATCAGCTCGCCGTCCGGCAGCACCACCTCGAGGCCCAGGACGTGGTTGGTGGTGACGCCGTACTTCAAGGTATGGGGGCCGCCCGAGTTGTTGGCGATGTTTCCGCCGATCGTGCAGGCCTGCTGGCTCGAGGGATCCGGCGCGTAGTAAAAGCCGTTGGGCCCGACCGCCCAGGAGAGGTGGAGGTTGACCAGGCCTGGCTCCACCACCGCGTACTGGTTCGCGTAGTCGACCTCGAGCACCCGATTCATCCGCATCAGCGAAATGACGAGGCCGCCCTCGGCGGGCAGGCACCCGCCGGACAGCCCCGTGCCGGCGCCGCGAGCCACGAAGGGCATGCCCTCGCGGTTGGCGAGGCGCACGAGGGCGGCCACGTGCTCGGCAGTTTGCGGGAATGCTACGAAGTCGGCGAGCGCGCGGAACAGCGTCAGGCCGTCCGACTCGTAGACCAGCAGCTCGTCGGGGTCGGAGAGCACGGCTCCCTTGCCGAGGAGGGCTTCCATCTCCCGGCGCAGGGCCGTCTTCCGCTCGGGGGTCAGCGAGGCCATCGATCGATTATAACTCCGCGGCGGGGGCGAGGCGATGGGCCCGCCGAGCCGACGAAATCCGTCCAGACTTTTCACGGAGCGTGCGATGCTGAGGACGATGATGCCGGAAGCGATCGTCGACGAGGTCGCGCTGGCGCCGGGCGGCGAGGCGCGGGATCGCGTCATCGAGCTCCTGCGCGAGCAGATCGATGCGCTTCGGGACGCCGAGCCGGGCGTCCGTGTCGGCCGGGATCCCGAGGAGGTTCACAAGATGCGCACCGCCGTCCGGCGGCTGCGCGCCGTCCTCGGCGCGGTGCGGGACATGTTCGAGCCGCGCTGGCTCGCCCGTCTCCGGAAGGAGCTCGACTGGCTCGGCGAGACGCTCGGCGCGCGCCGCGACCTCGACGTGCTCTATGAGCACCTGCGCGCCGAGGTGGCCCCGCTCCGCGCCGGCCGCGTGGCCGCCCGGCACATGCTCGAGCGCCTGGACCGGCAGCGCATCCGCGCCGGCGAGCGGGCGCGTGACGCCGTCGAGGGCCCACGCTACGCCCGCCTGCTCGAGCGGCTGCGCGCGGGCGCCGAGCATCCGCCGGTGGTGGATCCGGACGTCTCGCTGCCCGAGGTCGCCGCGCGCGCGTTCAAGAAGCTCAAGAAGGCGGTCGAGCAGCTGCCCGACAAGCCCGCCGACGCCGAGCTGCACAAGGTGCGGATCCGGGTGAAGCGAGCCCGCTACGCCGCCGAGCTGGCCGAGCCCATGGCCGGCAAGCCGGCGCAGCGCTTCATCAAGCGGGCCAAGAAGCTCCAGGACGCCCTCGGCGAGCATCAGGACGCGGCGGTGGCCGAGCAGCGGGTGCGCCGCCTTCTCCGGGCCGAGCGGAAGCCGCTCGCCGTCGCGCTCTCGAGGCGGCTCGTGGACAAGCAGCGCACGCGCCGGCAGGAAGCACGAGCCGAGTTTCTCGACGCCTGGCCGGGGCTCGAGCGTCGCGGCCGCAAGGCCTGGAGGAACGCCTGAAGACCCGGGCGACGACGCGCGCGGCCGGTGGCGTGATCTACCGCCAGAACCGCCGCGGCGACACCGAAGTCCTCCTCGTGCACCGGTCCCACCGCGAGGACTGGACCTTCCCCAAGGGCAAGCTCGAGCTGGGCGAGACCCACGAGGCCTGCGCCCTCCGCGAGGTCTGGGAGGAGACGGGTCTCCGCTGCGCGCTCCAGGAGGAGATGCCGAGCGTGTCCTATCAGACCCGAAAGGGCAGGCGGAAAATCGTCCGCTACTGGATGATGGTGCCGGTGTCGGGCGTGGCCCAGCCCCGCAACGAGATCGACGCCGTCCGCTGGGTGTCTCTCGACCGCGCCTTCGAAATGCTCACGTACGAGCGGGACCACGTCCTGCTCGCCCCGTTCGCCGTCCTCGCCCGCTCCTGACGCGGACCCCGCTCAGTCCTTCCAGAGGGCGGCGCCGCCGCGAAGCCCGGCCTCGTTGTCGATGAGGCTCACGTCGGGATCGAGCTCGAGGCGGACCTTCCGCGCGTTGCCTCCGCCGATGTAGAGGTGATCGAAGGTGGTGAGCCTGCGCAGCATGCGGATGGCCTTCTTCAGCCGGCGGTTCCACCGGCGCAGGCCCACACGGCGTAGGGCATCGTTGCCGAGCTGCTCCTCGTAGGTCTCGCCCTTGCGGAAGGGATGGTGCCCCAGCTCCAGATGGGGCGCGAGCCGGCCGTCGAGATAGAGCCCGGTGCCGAAGCCGGTGCCCAGCGTGATGACCATCTCGACGCCCTTGCCCTTGATGGCGGCGAGACCCTGCATGTCGGCGTCGTTTGCAACCCGCACCGGCTTGCCAAGGGCCTGCCGGAGGGCGCGGGCCAGATCGTAGCCCTTCCACCCGTCGTGGTCGAGATTGGCGGCGGTAAAGACACGGCCCCCCCGCACCACGCCCGGAAAGCCGACAGCCACGCGCTCGTAGCCGCGGAGGGGCGCGACCAGGCGCACGAGGGTCTGGACGACCTGCCGCGGAGGCTGGCCCACCGGGGTGTCCACGCGGAGGCGGGGAACCATGAGTTTCCCGGTGGCGTCGATCAGGGAGGCCTTGAGGCCGGAGCCGCCGATGTCGATGGCGAGGACACGGCGAGGAATGGCTCCCCGAGTAGGACTCGAACCTACAACCCCCCGGTTAACAGCCGGGTGCTCTACCATTGAGCTATCGGGGAGTGCGCGGGCCGCACTGATCCGGAACCTTTTTATATCACACGCTAAGGCCGGTGAGTGGGCCCCGGCTCCCCCCGGGTCTCGGCCGCGTCGATGCGCATCCGCTCTTCCAGGGCCGACTCCCCGGGCCGCGCCTCGAGGCCGAGCCGATCGCGGACCGCGGCATCGCGCCGGAACTTGCGGATGAGCTCCGCGAGCTCGATGACGAGCCAGCACGCGAAGAAGATCAGCGTCGACCAGAAGAACACGCCCATGATCACCTGGTTCTGCATGGCGGGAGCTATCCCATCTCCTTCCGGCCCTCGAGGGCCTTGCTGAGGGTCACCTCGTCGGCGTACTCGAGGTCGCCGCCGACCGGCAGCCCGCGGGCGATGCGGGTGATGCGCACGCCGAGAGGCCGCAGCAGCTTGGCGAGATAGATCGCGGTGGCCTCCCCCTCCACGCTCGGGTTGGTGGCGAGGATCACCTCGTCCACCGACTCGGCCTCGAGCCGGGCGAGCAGCTCGCGCACCTTGATGTCCTCCGGCCCGATCCCGTCCAGCGGTGAGAGCGCGCCGAGCAGCACATGGTAGCGGCCCTTGAATTCGCCCGTGCGCTCGAGAGCGAGGAGATCGTTCGGCTCCTCCACCACGCAGAGGCTGCGGGCGTCACGCGCGGGATCGCGGCAGATGCGGCAGGGGTCGTGCTCGGTGACGTTCCAGCAGCGCGTGCAGTGCACGATACGGGTCTTGAGCTCGGTCAGCGCCACCGAGAGCTCGTTGACCTCGTCGGCGGGCCGCTTGAGCAGGAAGAAGGTGAGCCGCTGCGCGGTCTTCGGCCCGACGCCCGGCAGTCGCTGCAGCGCCTCGATGAGGCGCGCGACGGGCTCGGGGAAGTAGGCCATCACATTCCGAGGCCGGGGATCTTGAGCCCGCCGGTGAGCTTGCCCATCTCGGTCTGCATCATCTCCTTGGACTTGCGCAGCGCCTCGTTGCAGGCGGCGAGGACGAGGTCCTCGAGCATCTGGCTGTCCTCGGGGTTGATCACTTCCTTGTCGATCTTGATTGCGACGATCTCCTGCATACCGTTGGCGGTGACGGTGACCATGCCGCCGCCCGCGGTCGCCTCGACCTGCTTCTTCGAGGCCTCGGCCTGAAGCGCGGCCATCTGGGCCTGGAGCTTCTGGGCCTCCTTCATGATGTTGCCGAAGCCTTTCACTGGCCTTCTCCTTCCTGAGGCTCGTCGGGCATGCGCGGCCGCACCGCCACGATCTCCGCGCCGAAGGCCGCGCGTGCGGCCTCCACGGCGGGATGCGCGGCGGCGCCGGTGGCGGGCGCGGACTCGGCGGTGAGCTCGAGGCGGCGCGCGCCGGGCACGTGCTCGGCGATGACCTGGTGAATGAGCTCTCGGTTGGCGCGGTCGGCGAGCAGCTCCTGGTGGAAGCGGCTGGCGACCAGGTTGACGGCGAGCGCCCCGTCGCGCACGACGATGGGGGTGGCGTGCTGGAGCACGGAGCCGAGCAGGGCCTTGCGCGCGAGGACGGCGGAGACCACGCGCTGCCAAGCCTCGCCCAGATCGTTGGCCGGGGCCGCCGCAGGCGCGGGCATCTCGGTCCGGGGCTGAGGAGCGGGCGCGGTAGCCGGACGACTCGCCTCACCCTGCCCTCTCCCCTGAGGGGGGACGGAGGAGGGACGGGGCGCGGGCGAGTCCAGCAGGCTGCCCTGCGTCGACGCGGGCCGCGCGGGGACGACGCCGGCGGCGCCGCCGGCGCGCAGACGCTTCTCCGCCTCCTCGACCTTGCTGATCAGCGCGTCAATGGCCTGGGGCTGCGGACGGCGCGTCGCCCGCACCGCCGCGATCTCGAGCTCGATGCGCGGATACGGCGAGCGCCGCATCTCCGCCTGGCTCTCCAGGAGCACGCGGAGCAGATAGACGAGGTCGTCCACGCCGGCAGGCTCGGCGACGGCCGCCAGCTCCTGCGCTTCCGCGGGCGTCAATTCGGCGGGCGGCGACGCCGGCGCCACCTTCACGACCAGCAGCCGCCGCAGCATCTCGACGACGTCGCGGCAGAACCCGTCGAGGTCTTCGCCCTGCCGCGCGGCGCGGTCGATGGCCTCGAGGGCGGCGGCGGGATCGCGCCCGAGCAGCGCGCCCGCGAGCGCCCGCACCTGCACCGGCGAGGAGGTGCCGAGCAGCCGCGCCACACTCGCCTCCTCGAGCCGCCCCTCGCCATATGCGATGGCGGCGTCGAGCAGCGAGAGCGCGTCGCGCAAGCTGCCTTCCGCCGCGCGGACCAGCAGGGGGAGCGCGGCCGCGTCGAACTCCACCTTCTCCTGGGTCAGGATCTCGATGAGGCCGCGCGTGAGGAGATCGGCGGGGATGGGCCGGAAGTCGAAGCGCTGGCACCGCGACAGCACGGTGGGCGGGATCTTCTTGGGATCCGTGGTGGCGAGAATAAACACCACGTGATCGGGCGGCTCCTCGAGCGTCTTGAGGAAGGCGTTGAACGCCGGCCCCGAGAGCATGTGCACCTCGTCCACGATGTAGACCTTGAAGCGGCCGCGCGCGGGCGCGTACTTCACGTTCTCCCGCAGCGTACGGATCTCCTCGACGCCGTTGTTCGACGCGGCGTCGATCTCCAGCACGTCCACCGGCGCGCTCGCGACGAAGTCGAGACACGAGGGACATTTCCCACAGGCCTCGGGCTCGGTGCTGCGCCCCGTGCATGCCAGCGCCTTGGCGAGGAGGCGCGCGGTGGTCGTCTTGCCCACGCCGCGCGGCCCGGTGAACAGATACGCGTGCGCGACGCGGCCTGAGGCGAGCGCGTTGCGAAGCGTCCGCGTGATGGCGTCCTGCCCGACCACCGCGTCGAAGGCCTGCGGCCGCCATTTCCGAGCAAGCACCTGATACGTCATGTGGTTACCAAGGAAAAGACCGTGCACCCCCAATCGAACCGTCCGTACCGCGAACTCCGTCCGAAACCTGCTCCGGTCAGGTACTCCCACGGCACTCGGGAGGGGTGTCTTACCGTTGCTCCCTTCCGGGCCTGGCGGGGTTCGACACTTCCCGTCGCGTGGGGCCCAACCCTCAACGCCGTCCCGAACGACTCATTCGACACGAGCGGCCCTCAAGGGGGAGTTCGACCCCGCTGTAGCGGATTGCGGGCTACAGGGCACCGCTACCTCCCCGTCTAGCACGGCCCAGCGGAAACGAATTGCCAGCGTGAGCAAAAATGGCGGAGGGGGTGGGATTCGAACCCACGGTACAGTTGCCCGTACACGGCATTTCCAGTGCCGCACCTTCGGCCACTCGGCCACCCCTCCACACTGATCGACGACCTACGAAGGCGCGAAACGTGAAATTTGGCGGAGGGGAGAGGATTTGAACCCCCGAGGGACTTACGCCCCTATCCGATTTCGAGTCGGACGCCTTCAACCGGGCTCGGCCACCCCTCCGCGAAATGTTATCAGCATGTTGCGGCTCCGCGGTACAGAGGGCCAGTCTACCGCAGCCGCGCGGAGGGGAACGGCAAAAGTAAGGGCGCGGCGGCGCTACCGAGCGCGTGCGGAGCCCGGCGCGGCGTGAGGGTGCGCGCCGTCGCGAAGGATAGAGGCCAGTACCCCAGTCTCGTAGATCTCCTCGAGCAGCCAGAGCCCGGCGAACACGAGCAGCCACACCTCGTCGAACGCCGCGCCCAGCGCGGCGCAGCCGAGGCAGATCCCGACGATGAGGCTGCGAAGCCCGCGAATGAGCCAGAGGGCGCCGTCGTCCTCACCCGCGGCGCGGAGCCCCCGGACGATCAGCCGAATACCGCGCGTCGCGGCCCAGATCCCGCCGGCCGCGGCCAGCCCCGCCAGGAGCCACACCGCGATCTCCATGCCTTCAGCCTCACCCCGGAGCGGCCGCGCTGCAATTACTTCCGGGGTAGCCGGTGTCGGTCCAGCTATCAGCGCCGCTCGGCTGCCTCCCGCAGCTCGAGCGCCATAAGCTGCTCGTGGAGCCGGTGCTCGGCCGCCTCGAAGCGCTCAAAGGTCTGGTTGCGCGCGCGGTCGAACCGGATGCGCTCGACGAGCATGCCACCCAGGAGACCCACCAGCAGCACATAGAGCGCCAGGCCGACCGAGATCACGCGTCCCGGCGGCCTCAACGGGCGGCCGCCAGGGTCCGGATGCGCGCGGCCATCTCGGCGTCGCCCAGCGCGGCGAAGGCGTCGGCCACATGCTCGATGCCCTCGCGCGAATGCGCCGCGCGCGCATCGACCAGCGCGCGGAGATACGCCTGGCGGGCCTCGGCGCGGAACCCGGTGGGATGGTCGGACGGAAGGCGGGCGATGCGGTCGATCCGCACCGCGGCGTGTCCTACCGAGGTCATCGAGTCCCATTGCCGGGACCGCAGGGCCACGCCATAGGCCTCGCGCCACTCGAACACCGCACGGCTCATGTCCCGCCGCGCGAGGGCCTCGTCGAGCGCGGCGAGGCGAACGGCCAGCGAGCGCTCCGCCCGCGGCACCGGCGGGGCGGTGAGGGAGGCTCGGCCGGTTCCCTCGCCGCGACCGCCGGCGAGCGCGATCAGCGCGATGATGAGCGCCAGTCCCCACGGAACGAACATGGCGAGTCGGCGCCAGCTCAGCCAGTGCTGCGCCTGCCGCTCACTGATCATGACGGGCTCCTCCTGGAATGGCATTACCGCAGGATGGGAACGAGGAACGGGGCGACGCAGGACGTGAAGACCGCGGCCAGCCCCATGGCGATGCCCGCCGCCGCCCCCTGCAGCTCGCCCTCGGTGACGGCCTGCGCGGTGCCCTGCCCGTGCGAGATCGTGCCGAGCGCGAGGCCCCGAGAAAGCGGGTCGTGAATGCCCGCCACATTCAAGAGCCAGGGACCCAGCATGGTTCCAATCATCCCGGTGACGATGACGAATGCTGCAGTCAGAGTCGGGTTGCCATGGACGATCGGGGCCAGCTCGATGGCGATCGGCGTCGTCACCGACTTGATGCTGATGGACGCGCGGATCACCTCGGGCAGACCGAGCACCCGCGCCAGCACCACGGCTGCGGCCAGCGTCACGAGCGAGCCCACGCCGAGGCCGACCAGCGCGGGCAGCGTATTCCGCAATAGCGTCTGGCGGTTCTTGTAGAGCGGCACCGCGAGGCACACCGTCGCCGGCCCGAGTAGCCACACCATCAACCGCTTGGCCGGCTCGTAGTCGGCCACGCCCACCCCGCTCGGCGTGAGGACCGCGATGATCACGACGGTGCTGAAAAACACGGGCGTGGTGAGCGGCGACGGATAGCGCCGGGCGAGAACCCGGCTCAGGAGATACGCGCTCACCGTGACGGCGACGCAGAAGGCCGGGATGCCGAGCGACCGCGGGTTCATGGCGTCCTCCGCTGGCGCGCGCCCAGCACCTGGGCGATGAGGCCCGCCACGCAGATGCCCAGCGCCGCGCTCAGCACGAGCGTGAGCAGGATGGCGGCGCCATTGGCGATGAAAAGGTCGGCGAAGCCCATCAGGCCCACCGTGATCGGGATGAAGAAGAATGCGAGATGGCGGATCAAGAACGACGCGGTCGTCTCGAACCAACGGAGCGGAACGGCGCCGCTGACGAGCAGGGCCAGCAGGAACAGCATGCCGAGGAGATTGCCGGGCACTGGGAGATGGAAGGCCGACGCGGCGACGTAGCCGGCCTGATTGATCAGGAGCAAGCCCGCAATCTGCGCGGCGACGAGCGCGGCCGTCTTCATGCCCAGGGGCTATCAGCAAGCGCCGTACCACGGGGCCCGGGAGGTCGCGTGCCACGCAACCGCGCGAAAAGCGTAGTGGGCGCGCGGCAGAGCTCGCCCCGGCGGGCGCCACGCGGGGGCCGGAGCGTCGCGCTTCCGCGACGGGGGCGAGCGGATACGCTTCAGTCGATCTTGAGCGCCTTCAGCAGCCGCAGGAGATGCGTCCGGTGCACGCCGAGGGCCGTGGCGGCCGCCGCGCGATTACCCCCGCTGCGCGCGAGGGCGGCCGTGATCAGCTCGCGACGGTAGGCGTTGACCGCCTCGGGGTAGGACGGAGGCGCGGCCCGCTCCGGCGTCCCCGCCGCCACCCGGGGCGGCAAGTCTTCGCGCGCGATCCGGGGCGGGCGCCCAAGGACCACCGCGCGCTCGATGACATTGCCCAGCTCACGGACATTCCCCGGCCACGCGTACTGGATGAGGCGTTCCATCGCGTCCGGGGCGATCTCGGTGAAGCGCTTCTTGGTCTCGCGCGAGAACCGGTCCAGGAAGTGCTGGGCGAGGCCGGGGATGTCGTCGCGGCGGTCGCGAAGCGGGGGGAGCGTGATCGGCACCACGTTCAGGCGGTGGTAGAGGTCCTCGCGGAAGCGCCCTTCCCTGACCGCGCCCTCGAGGTCGCGGTTCGTCGCGGCGATGATGCGGACGTCCACCGAGATCGGCTTGGTGCCGCCGACCCGCTCGAAGTCCCGCTCCTGCAGGAAGCGGAGCAGCTTGGTCTGGAGCTCCTGCGAGATGTCGCCCACCTCGTCGAGGAGAACGGTGCCGCGGTCGGCCAGCTCGAGCTTTCCCTTCTTCAGCCGATGCGCGCCGGTGAACGCCCCCTTCTCGTGACCGAAGAGCTCGCTCTCCAGCAGCTCTCGCGAGAGACCCACGCAGTTGATGGCGATGAAGGGCGCGGCCCGCCGGTCGCTCCACTCGTGGATCGCGCGCGCGAAAACCTCCTTGCCCACACCGCTCTCCCCGAGCAGCAGAACGGTGGCGCGGCTCGCCGCCGCCTTCCGGCTCAGCTCGACCGCTTCCCCCATACGGGCGCTCGTCCCCACCACGAGGCGATAGCGCTCGTCCATGCTCTCCGTGAAGGCTGCGACCTCGCGGGCGAGGCGGCCGTGGTCGAGCGCCTTGCGGATGATCAGCGCGATGTGGTCGGGCGCGAAGGGCTTCTCGATGAAGTCCGTGGCTCCGAGCTTCATGGCCTGGACGGCCACGTCGATGCTGCCGTGCGCGGTGACCATGATCACCGGCACGTCCCACTCCCGCCGGCGAACCTCCTGCAGCACGTCGAGCCCGCTCATGCCCGGCATCATGTAGTCGAGCAGGATCAGGTCGGGGCGATACGCCTCGGTGCGCGCGAGGGCCTCGGCGCCGTCGCGAGCCCGCTCCACGTCAAAGCCCAGCTCGCGCACCTCCTGGGCGAGGAGGTCGAGGTTGAACGGCTCGTCGTCGACGATGAGGATTCGCTCTCGCATGGCGGTCACCCTCGGCCGAGAAAATGCCGGATCTTGTCCCGGAGCTCGTCTTCGTGGATGGGCTTGGCCATGTAGTCGTCGCAGCCGGCGTCGCGCGCGCGCTGCTCGTCGCCCACCATGGCGTGGGAGGTGATCGCGATGATGGGGATGTGGCGCAGCTCGGGGTGGGCCTTGATGCGGCGGGTGGCCTCCCAACCGTCCATCACCGGCATACCGAAGTCCATCAGGATCAGGTCGGGGCGCTCGCGCTCCGCCTGGGCGATGGCGTCCGCCCCGTCCACGGAGACGAGCACCGCGTAAGCGTCCTCCAGGATCTGGACGAGGAGGTCGCGGTTGAGCTCTTGATCCTCCACCACGAGGATGCGCTTGCGCGCGCTCATGCCCCCGCCCGCGCCTCGGACCGCTCGAGCACGAGCGGGAGCGTGAGGGTGAAGGTCGAACCCTTGCCGAGCTCGCTCTCCGCGACGACCTGGCCGCCGAGGAGACGGGCGAGACGTCGCACGATGGCCAGGCCGAGGCCAGTGCCGCCGTGGCGCCGGGTGCTCGACATGTCCACCTGGCGAAACTCCTCGAAGATGTACTCGAGGGCCTCCGCCGGCATGCCGATGCCGGTGTCCGACACGCGGAGCCGGAGGGTGTCGTCCGACCGGGCGGCTGAGACGGTGATCACGCCCTCCTCGGTGAACTTGGCGGCGTTGCTCAGGAGGTTCATGAGGATCTGCCTCAGCTTGTCCCGGTCGGTGAAGAGCGGCGGGAGGTCTCCGGCTACCTCGATGACCAGGCTCACGCGGTCGGCCTTGAGCATGGGCTCGATGGTGGCGGCGGTGCCCTGGACGAGCTCCCGGAGGTCGAAGCGCACCGGGTACACCTCCATGCGTCCGGCCTCGATCTTCGAGAGATCGAGCAACCCGTTGATCAGGGCCAGGAGGTGCTCGGCGCTGATGAGGACCTTCTGCAGATTGGCGTGCTGCAGCGGCGGGATCTGCGCCTCCGTCTTCCGCATCACGAGGCGCGTGAAGCCGATGATGGCGTTCATCGGGGTGCGGAACTCATGGCTCACGTTGGCGAGGAACTGGGACTTCAGGCGATTGGCCTGGTCGAGCTGCTGGTTGAGGGTCACCAGCTCCTGCGTGCGCTCGGCCACCTTGTGCTCGAGGCCGGTGTAGGCTTCCTGCAGCCGCGCGCTCATGCGATTGAACTCCGCCGCCAGCGTCGCGAGCTCGTCGCCGGAGCCGACGGGCAAGCGGAAGGCGAGATCGCCCTGGCCCACGCGCTGCACGCCCTGGCGGAGCGTCTCGAGCGGCCGGAGGATGCGGCGGGCGAGGAGCACGCTGACGACCAAGGCCATGCCGAGACCGACCAGCAGCAGCACCACGGTGCGGCGGATCGAGGCGTAGAGCGGCCGGTAGACCTCGTCGGCGGGACGCTCGATGAAGACGATCCAGTCGAGGTCCGGGACCGGGGCGTAGGAGCTGAACACCCGCTCGCCGCGCATGTTGCGTCCGAGGGTGCCCAGCGTGCCGCCCGCCCCCGCGGGATCCGCGCGCAGCGCCTGGGCGACCTGCTCCAGCGACGAGAGGTCCCGACGCTCCAGGACCAGGCCCACCTGCGGATGCGCGACGAGCTGCCCCGAGCGGCTGACGATGTAGGCGTAGCCGGTGTCGCTCGCCTCGAGCTGCGCCACGACCTGCTCGCCCACGTAGATCAGGCTCACCTCGGCCTGGAGCACGCCGACCGTCACGCCGGCGAGGATCTCGATGGGCACGGAGAGGGTCACGTACGGCTCCGAGTCACGGACGAAATGGATGGGCCCGACATGGCGCTGCGCGCCCAGCGCTCGCTGGAACCCGACCGAGTCGGAGAAGTCGCGCTTGTCCTCGGGGTGGACGGGACGCAGCCGTGAGGCGCGAGCGCGCGCCGAGCCGTCGGCGTCGAGCGCGATGGCCTCCGTGATCGCGGGCGCGATGAGCAGCAAGCGGTTCAGCTCGCCCGACAGCATGTCGTCGAAGAGCTTGCGCAGCGGCCCGTCGCGAAACCCGGGGCTCGCGGAGGCCACGTCGCGGCTCCGCGTGGCCGCCACCATCGAGCTGAAGATCTCCTGCATGAAGAGGCCGAGCTTCGCGGCCGCGTTCGACGCCGCCTCCTGCTGAAGGCGGCCGATGTTGTCCCGGATCTCGTGGTAGCGGAAGTACATCTCGGCGAGCCCGCTCGCCACCAGCCCGCCGGCGAGCACCAAAAACGAGACCAGGAAGTAGCGGCGGATGAGCTGGCGCTGGGTGACCATCACCGTCGCTTCTGATCGTTCCAGGGGGTCTCGATGTCGCGGCGGAACCGCTCGTTCACCTCGCGGAAGCGGGCGCGCGCCACGTCGTCGTCGTACACGTTGGTCACCGGCGGCTCGAAGAACGAGCGAATCCCGCCCGTGAGCTGCACCCCCATCTCGATGGTCGATCCCGGCGGGCCGTGCACCTTGTACCGCGGCATCACCGGATAGAGCCCGCGCTCCATGAAGAGCCGCTGCCCGTGCTCGGACAGGAGGAAGGCGAGAAACTCGCGCGCCGCCCGCGGGTGCCGCGCCCCCGCCAGAATTGCGAAGGGCTCGGGGGTGACGAAGGCCCCCTTGGGGGCCGCGAACTTGATGTCGAAGCCGGCGAGCTTTTCCTCGAATACGAAGTAGGACGGCACCCCGAATCCCACCGCGTACTCGCCCTTGGCCACGACGGTGGGGACGTCGCGGCTCGACGGCACGAACACGCCGGTGTTGGCGGCAAGCCGCTTGAGCCACTCCCAGCCATCGGCCTCGCCCCGGGACTGCAGGATGACTTCGTACGTCGCGTGGCTCGATGACGAGCGCGGGGGCGTGCATTGCGCCACCGCCCCCTTGAGCTTGGGGTTGAGCACGGCGTCCCAATCCCGCGGCTCCGGGACGCCGAGCTTCCGTAGCAGCCGGGGGCTGTAGGCGATGCCGTACACCTCGAGCGCCGTACCGACCCACGACCGGTTGACATCCTTCAGAGGAATCGGGCGGGGGGTCCCGATCGAGGCGGGAATCGCCTCCCAGATGTCCGGCGGCAGCTCGAGACGCGTGAGGAGCTTCTGATCCGCCAAACTATGGAAGAGCGCGGGCTCGCCGCCCCAGAAGATGTCGGCCTCCGGCTGGCCCTTCCAGCTCACGATGCGGTCGTAGGACACGGGCGTGCCCGCGCGCTGCGCGCGGGCCTTGAGCGTCACCGACCAGCGCTCCTTCGCGTAGGCCGAGAACTCCTTGAGCATGGCCTCGACGATGAACGCCGACACCGGGGTCTGGACGACCAGCTCGTCCTCGATGGGCGGGGCGGGCTGCGCGCGGAGGAGGTGAGGCGCGGCGAGAAGTGCGAGCCAGAGCGCCGCCGCCGTGACGCCGAAGAACCGAACCGTCCTCATGGAGCGCTCCAAGGGACCGCGAGACCGCGCGTGCGCGCGCGCTACATCGGCACTCACCAGAGGGGGAGTCTACCCGACGAGGGCGCGCTCGTGCTCGGCGAAATCCGGGCGCAATGCGAACGTGGTGTTACGAGATGACTACGTCGCGCCGCCAACGCCGGTCAGCGCGGCTTCGTCGACGCGGCGGGGTCGAAGCTCGGCGTCCCCACCCAGCCGCTCTCCGACACGTCCACCGTGACCCCGTCGGGCGCCGTGTACTTCACCTCGACGTTCGCGTACCGATGGGCGCCGCCCACGCCAAGGGCGGTGTTGATGTCGTCGCGGAGGGGCGCGCCGGCTGCGGCCAGCTTCTCGGTGATCTCCTCGATGTTCTCGACCTGGAAGCCGAAGTGGTGGATGCCCGTCCAGTCCTTGCCGCGCTCGACGCCGGCCACCGCGTCGTTCTTGAACTTGAGGATGGCGAGGTTCAGGTCGCCGTCGGTGAGGTAGAAGCCGCGGGTGTTCGGGTTATCGATCTTGCCCACTTCTTTCATGCCGAAGACGTCGATGTAAAACCGGGCGGTAACGTCGGGATCGGACACGCTGAGCGCGATGTGCTTGATCTTCGGCATGGTGGAGTCTCCCTGGTTTAGCGACGCTTGGCCTCGAAGAACTCGCGCAGGAGGGCGGCGCTCTCGGCGCCCCGCACATCCCCGCGTACCTCCGCCTGATGATTGAGCCGCGGCTCCTCGAGGAGCCGGTAAAGCGTGCGGGCGGCGCCCGCCTTGGGATCGGGCGCGCCGTACACCACGCCCGCGACGCGCGCGAGCACGGCGGCCCCGCAGCACATGACGCACGGCTCGACGGTGGCATACAGCGTCGCGCCCCCGAGCCGGTAGTTGCCCAGCACTTGCGCCGCCGCGCGGAGCGCCAGCACCTCGGCGTGCGCCGTGGGGTCCTTGAGCCCGATCGGTTGATTGTGGCCGCGCCCGATCACACGGCCGTCGAGGACGACCACCGCGCCGACCGGGACCTCACCCGCGGCCAGGGCGGCCCGGGCCTCGTCGAGGGCATCCCCCATGAACCGCTCGTCCTGTGGCTCGACCATCTCCCGCCTTCGGACTGCCTGTTCCCCCCGGCGTGTCCCGCCGGATCCGGAGTCCCGGACCACTCGGAGCGGCAGGAGGACGGTTCCCCGCCCTCCTGCCCCGAATGGCGCGCCCTAGAGGAGTCGAACCTCTGACCTTCGGATTCGTAGTCCGACGCTCTATCCAACTGAGCTAAGGGCGCATCTGGCGGAGAGGCCGGGATTCGAACCCGGGACAGAGGTTTTGCCCCTGTAACCGCTTAGCAGGCGGCTGCCTTCGGCCGACTCGGCCACCTCTCCAAACAGTAAAGCCTACAGAGTATAAGGCATTATACCCGCGTGGAGGAGACCCCTATGAGCCGTATGCGGCTGCTGTTCCGGGATGCCTGGGCGATCACCAAACCCTACTGGTTCTCCGAGGACCGCTGGGCGGGACGCGGCCTGCTGGTCGCCGTCATCGCGCTCAACCTCGGCATCGTGGGCATCAACGTCCTGCTCAACCAGTGGAACAACACGTTCTACAACGCGTTGCAGGACAAGGACTACGCGGTCTTCACGCAGCAGCTCTTCAAGTTCACCTACCTCGCCGCTGCCTACATCGTGCTGGCGGTGTATCAGCTCTATCTGAACCAGATGCTCCAGATCCGCTGGCGCCGCTGGCTCACCGAGCGCTACCTGGGCGCCTGGCTGCGCGACAAATCGTACTACCGGATGCAGCTCCACGCCGCCGAGACCGACAACCCCGACCAGCGCATCTCCGAGGATCTGCGCCTGTTCGTCTCGACCACGCTGGGCCTCTCGCTGGGCATGCTGCGCGCGGTGGTCACGCTGGTCTCCTTCGTGGCGATTCTCTGGTCCCTCTCGGGGCCGCTCACGATCCCGTGGGTCGACGTCACCGTGCCGGGCTACATGGTCTGGGCCGCCCTGCTCTACGCGATCGTGGGCACCTGGCTCACGGACTTGATCGGCCGCCCCCTCGTGATGCTGAACTACAATCAGCAGCGCTACGAGGCGGACTTTCGCTTCTCGCTGGTGCGCTTCCGCGAGAACACGGAAGGGGTCGCCCTCTATCACGGCGAGGCCGACGAGCTGCGCGGCTTCCGTGAGCGATTCGGGAACGTGGTCCAGAACTGGTGGGCGATCATGCGCCAGCAGAAGCGCCTCACCTCGTTCACCGCGGGCTACGGCCAGGCCGCGATCATCTTCCCCTTCGTGGTGGCGGCGCCGCGCTATTTCCGGGGCGAGTTCGCGCTGGGAGGCCTCATGCAAACCGCCTCCGCCTTCGGCCAGGTGCAGGACGCGCTCTCCTACATCGTCTCGAGTTACACCGACATCGCGGAGTGGCGCGCCGTGGTGGCCCGGCTCGGCGGCTTCGGGCGCGCCCTCGAGGACGTGCGGGCAGAGGCCTCCGTCCAGGGGATCCGTCGTGACGAGGCGACCGGCCGCGGGCTCGTGGTCGATCGCGTGAGCCTCGGCCTGCCGGACGGCCGCGCGCTCGTGGACGACATCTCGTTCAGCCTGCGCAAGGGCGACACCGCCCTGATCAGCGGCCCCTCCGGCTCGGGCAAGAGCACGCTGTTCCGCGCGATCGCCGGCATCTGGCCCTTCGGCCACGGCCGCGTCACGATGCCGGCGGGCGACCGGGTCCTCTTCCTGCCGCAGAAGCCCTATCTGCCGCTGGGCACGATCCGGGAGGTCGTGAGCTATCCGGCGCCGCCCGACGGCGCCTCGGACGCGACCCTGCGTGAGGCCCTCGAGGCCGTGGGGCTGCCCGAGTTGACCGGGCGGCTGGACGAGTCCGCCAACTGGGCGCTGCGCCTGTCGCCGGGCGAGCAGCAGCGTATCGCCTTCGCCCGCGCCCTCGTGCAGAAGCCCGACTGGCTCTTCCTCGACGAGGCCACGTCGGCCGTCGACGAGCAGAACGAGGCGCGCCTCTACGCCCTCCTGCGCGAGCGGCTCCCCGCCGCCACCCTGTTCAGCGTGGGCCACCGGAGCACGCTCCGGCCGTTCCACGCGCGGCGACTGGTCGTGACGCCCGCGGCCGCCGACAACGGCGGCGCCGGGCCAGGGCGCATCGCGGAGGTCGCGCAGCCGGCCTGAGGCGAGGCGGCGGGGAAAAATGGCGGAGGGGGAGGGATTCGAACCCCCGATCCCTTGCGGGATTCCGGTTTTCAAGACCGGCGCCTTCAACCGGACTCGGCCACCCCTCCGACGCGGCGGGCGCGCGGCGTCAGTCTATCGTAAGAGGCCGCCCGCCTAGGTCGTGATCCGCTCGACCCCGCCCATGTAGGGCCGCAGGACGGCGGGAATGGTCACGGAGCCGTCCGCCTCCTGGTAGTTCTCCAGCACCGCGACCAGCGTCCGACCCACCGCCAGCCCCGAGCCGTTGAGGGTATGGCACAGCTCGGGCTTGCCGCCCCCCGCGGGCCGGAACTTGAGATCGAGGCGGCGGGCCTGGAAGGCCTCGCAGTTCGAGCACGAGGAGATCTCGCGGTACTTCCCCTGCCCCGGGAGCCACACCTCGATGTCGTAGCCCTTCGCGGCGGTGAAGCCCATGTCGCCGGCGCAGTGAAGGACCACGCGATAGGGGATCTCGAGGCGCTTCAGCACCTCTTCCGCCTCGACGACCATCGACTCCAGCTCGTCATAGGACTGGGCCGGCGTCGTCACCTTGACCAGCTCGACCTTGTCGAACTGATGCTGGCGGATCATGCCCTTCATGTCCTTGCCGTAGGTGCCGGCCTCGCGGCGGTAGCAGGGCGTGAAGGCGGTGTAGCGGCGCGGCAGCGTCGCCTCCGCGAGCGTCTCGTCCGCGTGCAGCGCGGTGAGCGGCACCTCGGCGGTGGGAATCAGGTAGAGCAGCCGGTTCTCGTCGGCCTCGTGCGTCTTGAAGAGCCCGTCCTCGAACTTCGGGAGCTGCCCAGTGCGCAGCATTGTGCTGCCGCTCACGAGCTGGGGCACCCAGACCTCCGTGTAGCCGTGCTCGCGGGTGTGGAGATCCAGCATGAACTGGGCGAGCGCCCGTGACAGGCGGGCCGCCGCCCCCCACATCACGGTGAAGCGCGACTTGGCCATCTTGACCGCGCGGGCGAAGTCCAGCACGCCAAGGGCCTCGCCCAGCACGTCGTGGGACTTGGGCTCGAAGGCGAACTGGCGCGGCTGCCCCCAGCGGCGGATCTCGACGTTCTCGTCCTCGGTGGTGCCGGGGGGCACGGAGGGGTGCGGCAGGTTCGGGAGCTGCAACAGCAGCGTCTCGACCTCCGCGTCGGCCTGCTTGACGGCGGCGTCGAGCTCCTTGATGCGCTCGCCGACCTCGCGCATCCGCGCCATGACCGCCTCGGGATTCTCCCCGCGACGCTTGGCCTGGCCGATGGCCTCGGAGGCACGGTTGCGCTCGGCCTTGAGCGTCTCGACCTCGGCGATGAGGCGGCGGCGCTCGGCGTCCTTCCCGACGGTCTCGCGCACGAGTTCGGCCCCGCCGCGATCGCGCAGCCCGCGCTCCACCGCCTCGGGATCTTCGCGGAGGAGCCGGATGTCCAGCATGCGCGCGCCGCGCTAGACGGTGGCGGCGGGCGTCTGCTCGGCCTCGACGCGCGCCAGGCTTCCCACCTTGTCGTCGTCGTCGAGGTCCACGATGCGCACACCCATGGTGTTGCGGCCCTGGAGCTTCACGTCGCTGGCGTGGAAGCGGATCATCTTGCCCTTGGTCGTGACGAGGAGGACGTCGTCCTCCTCGCGCACCTGGAGCATCCCCACCACCGGGCCGTTGCGCCCTTCCGTCTTGATGTCGATGATGCCCTTGCCGGCACGGCCCTGCAGCCGATACTCTTCGAGGGGCGTGCGCTTGCCGTACCCGCGCTCGGTGACGGTGAGGATGCTCGCGCCCTCCTGGATCACATCGGCGCAGATGACCGCGTCGCCCTCGTCCACGTCGATGCCGCGGACGCCGGAGGCGCCGCGCCCCATGGGCCGCACCTCCTCCTCGCTGAAGCGGATGATCATGCCGGTGCGGGTGGCGAGCAGGACTTCACGCTGACCGTCGGTGCGGCGCGCCCCCATGACCTCGTCGCCCTCCTCGAGCGTGATGGCCTGAATGCCGCCCGCGCGAGGATGCGAGAAGGCCGCCACCTCGGTCTTCTTCACCTTGCCCTGCCGCGTGGCGAAGAAGATGTAGCCGCCGGTCTCGAAGTCCCGCACGGGCACGCAGGTGGCGACGGCCTCGCCCTCAGACAGCGCGAGCACGTTGGCCATCGCCTTGCCCTTGGCCGCGCGCCCACCCTCGGGGATCTCGTGCACCTTGAGCCAGTGAACCTTGCCCTTGTTGGTGAAGAACAGGAGGTGGGAGTGCGTGGAGGCGACGAAGAGATCGTCCACGATGTCCTCTTCCTTCGTCTCCATCCCGGTGACGCCCTTGCCGCCGCGCCGCTGACTCCGGTACGACTCCACGTGGGTCCGCTTGATGTAGCCGGAGCGGGTGATCGTCACGACCATGTCCTCGTCGGCAAGGAGGTCCTCGATGGTGAGGTCGGTGGTCTCGGCGAGGATCTCCGTGCGCCGCGCGTCGCCGAACTCCTCCTTCAGCGCGAGCAGCTCGTCGCGGATGATGCCCATCAGCCGCTGCTCGGAGGCGAGGATGCCCTTGAGGTCCGCGATGAGCGCCAGAGTCTGCTCATGCTCCTCCACGATCTTGTGCCGCTCGAGCTGAGTCAGGCGCTGCAGGCGCATGTCCAGGATGGCGCGCGCCTGGATCTCGGAGAGCTGGAGGCGCCGCATCAACCCCTCGCGGGCGGCGTCGGGATTCTCGGCGCCGCGGATGATCGCGATCACGAGGTCGAGCGCGTCGACCGCCTTGCGCAGCCCCTCGAGGATGTGGGCGCGCTCCTCCGCGCGGGCGAGATCGTACTTCGTCCGACGGGTGACGATCTCGCGGCGGAAGGCGACGAACTCCTGGAGCATCTGGCGAAGGTTGACGACCTGCGGGCGCCGCGCCACCAGCGCGAGCATGATGATGCCGAAGGTCGTCTGCATCTGCGTGTGCTTGTAGAGCTGGTTGATGACGATCTGCGGGATCTCCCCGCGCCCCAGCTCGAGCACGATGCGAATGCCCTCGCGATTCGACTCGTCGCGCCGCTCGGAAATGCCCTCGATCTTCTTCTCGCGCATCAGCTCGCCGATGCGCTCGATGAGCGTCGCCTTGTTCACCTGGTACGGCAGCTCGCTGATGATGATGGCCTCGCGGCCGCCCCGGAGCTTCTCCACGTGCGCCTTCGCGCGCAGCGTGATGATGCCCCGTCCCGTCGTGTAGGCCTCGGTGATCCCGTTCCGCCCGTAGATGTAGCCGGCGGTGGGGAAGTCGGGTCCGGGGATCACCTTCATCAGCTGCTCGATGGTGACCTCGTGGTTGTCGATCAGCATCACCAGCCCATCCACCACCTCGCCCAGGTTGTGGGGCGGAATGTTGGTGGCCATGCCCACCGCGATGCCGGAGGAGCCGTTGACGAGGAGGTTCGGGAGCCGCGTGGGCAGGACGACCGGCTCCTGCTCGTTCTCGTCGTAGTTCGGGACGAAGTCGACGGTGTCCTTCTCGATGTCGGCGATCATCTCGTGCGCGATCTTGGCCATGCGCGACTCGGTGTAGCGCATCGCCGCCGCCGGATCGCCGTCGATCGAGCCGAAGTTCCCCTGCCCGTCCACGAGGGGATAGCGGAGCGAGAACTCCTGCACCATCCGCACGAGCGCCTCGTAGATGGGGGCATCGCCGTGCGGGTGGAACTTGCCCATGCAGTCCCCGACGATGCGGGCCGACTTCTTGTACGCGCGGTTCCACGAGACGCCGATCAGGTTCATCGTGTGGAGCACGCGTCGGTGCACCGGCTTCAAGCCGTCGCGGATGTCGGGCAACGCGCGTCCGACGATGACGGACATCGCGTAGTCGAGATACGACTTCCGCATCTCCTCTTCGATGGGAACCGGGGTCTGCCGTTCGGGGGACATGGGACTCCTTGGAGCCGGGTACCGCCTAGACGTCCAGGTTCACGACGTCCAGCGCGTTCTTCTCGATGAAATCGCGGCGGGGCTCGACGGCATCGCCCATGAGGACGGTGAAGATCTCGTCGGCGCCGACGGCATCTTCCATGGTGACCTTGAGGAGCGTGCGCGTCTCCGGGTTCATCGTGGTCTCCCAGAGTTGCTCCGGATTCATCTCGCCGAGGCCCTTGTAGCGCTGGAGGGTGGCCCCGTCCTTGGCCTGCTCCATGACGATCTCGAGCAGCCGCTCCAGGGTCGGCGCCTCCGTCTCCTTGCCGCCGCCGTCGCTGACGGTGGTCGGCCCCTTGTGGAGCGCGGCGATCTCGCCATGCGCCTCGAGGAGCTGGGCGTAGTCGGGGGACTTCAGGAGATCGGGGCTGAACACCGCAGACTGGGGACCCGTCACGTGCAGCATGGCGGCGTCGCCGTTGTCGCCGCCGACCAAGCGCGCCTCCCAGCCCGGCAGCTCCGCGATGACCTCGCGCACCGCCGTCTCGATCTCGGCGTCGCCGACCCCGCGCTTGGTCGCCTTGAACTTGCGGCGGAGCAGCCCGTCGATGATGGGACCGGGAATGCCGCGGCGCCCGAACTTGCCGAAGAGCGAGCGGAACTCGAGCCCGCGCTTGAGCGCGTCGAGGAGGGCCTGCTCCTTGAGGGGCTGCGCCTTGCCCGGGACCTTCACGCTCGCCTTCTCGACCCAGTTGCCGAGGAGGAACTCCTCCATCTCGCGCTCGCTCATGAGATAGCGCTCCGCCTTGCCCTTCTTGACCTTGAAGAGCGGCGGCTGGGCGATGAAGAGGTTGCCCGCCTCGATCACCTGCACCATGTGGCGGAAGAAGAACGTGAGGAGGAGGGTGCGGATGTGCGCGCCGTCCACGTCGGCGTCCGTCATGAGGATGACCTTGTGGTAGCGCAGCTTGGTGACGTCGAACTCCTCCGGCCCGATCCCGGTGCCCAGCGCGGAGATCAGCAGCCGGATTTCATTGTGGGACAGCACCTTGTCGTAGCGGGCCTTCTCTGCGTTGATGATCTTGCCGCGCAGCGGGAGCACCGCCTGGATCTTGCGGTCGCGGCCCTGCTTGGCGGAGCCACCCGCGGAGTCGCCCTCCACGAGGAAGAGTTCGCGGAACTGCGGGTCGCGCTCCGAGCAATCGGCGAGCTTGGCGGCGAGGCCCTCGTCGTCGCGGCCCCCCTTGCGGGTGAGATCGCGCGCCTTGCGGGCGGCTTCGCGGGCCTGGGCCGCGCGCACCGACTTGTCGGCGATCTTGCGCGCGGTGGTCGGGTCCTCCTCGAAGGCCTCGCTGAGCCGGTCGTTGACGATCTGCTGGACGAGGCCCTTTACCTCGGAGTTGCCGAGCTTGCCCTTCGTCTGGCCCTCGAATTGCGGATCGGGGATCCGCACGGACACGACCGCGGTGAGGCCCTCGCGCACGTCGTCGCCGGAGACGTCGCCCTTGAAGCTCTTGAGGAAGCCGTTGGCCTTGGCGTAGTTCGCGATGGTGCTGGTCAGCGCGGCGCGGAAGCCGGTGAGGTGGGTGCCGCCCTCGCGCGTGTTGATGTTGTTGGCGAAGGAGAACACGCTCTCCTGGTAGCCGTCGTTGTACTGGATCGCGACCTCGACCTCGATGCCATCGCGCTTCCCCTCGAAGAAGAGCACCTTGGGGTGGACGGGCGTCTTGTTCTGGTTGAGGTGCTTGATGAACTCGATGATGCCGCCCTTGTAGAGGAAGGTGTGGCTGCGCTCGTCGCGCTCGTCCTCGATGACGATCTTCAGACCCTTGTTGAGGAAAGCGAGCTCGCGGAGCCGATTCGAGAGGGTGTCGAAGGAGAACGTCGTCTCCTCGAAGATCTTCGCGTCCGGCTTGAACTTCACGATGGTGCCGTGCTTGGTCGTCTTCTCGCCCGCGGTGAGCTCGCCGGTGGGCACGCCGTACTCGTAGCGCTGCGTCCACACCTTGCCCTCGCGCCGGATCTCGAGCTCGAGCCATTCGCTGAGCGCGTTGACCACGGACACGCCCACCCCGTGGAGGCCGCCCGAGACCTTGTAGGCGGAGTGCTCGAACTTGCCGCCGGCGTGGAGCACGGTGAGCACGACCTCGGCCGCCGACTTGCCGCTCTCCTTGTGGATGTCCACCGGGATGCCGCGCCCGTTGTCACCCACCGAGCAGGAGCCGTCGGAGTGGAGGATCACCTTGATGCTGTCGCAGTAGCCGGCGAGCGCCTCGTCGACGGAGTTGTCGACGACCTCGTAGACGAGGTGGTGGAGCCCGTAGGCGCCGGTATCGCCGATGTACATCGCGGGGCGCTTCCGGACGGCCTCGAGGCCCTCGAGGACCTTGATGTCGCTGGCTGTGTAGGTCTCGGAGCTCATGCCACTCCCTGGACGGGGACGGGCTGGACGGCGACGAGCCTCGCGGCCGGGTTCTCGACCCGGCCATCGCGCACCTGCCACCAGGCGGCCTGTCGGGTCGGCAGCGTCGGCTCGGCGGTGGTCAGGAACACCTGCCCCCCGCCCTCGACGTGGCGCAGCACGTTGACCTGCACCGCCGGATCCAACTCGGACAGAGCGTCGTCGAGCAGGAGCACCGGGCTCGACCCGACGGCCCGCGCCACCGGCCCCGCCTCGGCGAGGCGCAGCGAGAGAGCGAGGAGACGCTGCTGGCCGCGGGAGGCATAGAGCCGCATGTCGCGGCCGTCCAGGTCGACGGTGAGGTCGTCACGATGGGGGCCGACCATGGTCTGGCCCCGCCGCAGGTCGTCGACCCGGCGCTTCCGCAACGCGTCCACGAATCCTCCCTCGTCCACGCCCTCGGGCAGTGACCCGCGATAGCCGAGGGCGAGATCACCCTCTCCAGCCATTCCAGGATAGAGCCCGCGCACCTCGGTCGCCAACTCTTCCAGCGCCTGGCGACGCCGTCCGAGCAGCTCGATCCCCACGCGCGCGAGCTGCGCGTCCCACGGCTCGAGCGCCTCGTCGATCACCATGGGCGGCTGCCCCGACTGGAGCAGATGATTGCGGCGCTCGAGCACGCGCCGATAGCGCCCCACCGTCGCCGCGTGCGCGGGGTAGAGCTTCCCCGCGAACCCGTCGAGGAAGGCCCGACGCGCGTGCGGCCCTCCGGTGAGGATGGCGAGATCTTGCCACCCAAAAGGGATGGCGCGCGCCCACGGGCAACCCTCGCCCAGCACCGCCCAGGCCCCGTCCTCGCGGGGTCCGATGGTGCGGCGAATCGTGCGCGCGGCGTCAACGCGCTTGATCTCGCCATTCACGCTCGCCCGCGGCGCGTCCCAGCGGGCGAGCTCGAGGGCCTTGGCGCCGCGGAAGGAGCGCCCGACAAGGAGCAATCCGAGGGCTTCGAGGAGGTTGGTTTTGCCCTGGCCGTTAGGGCCGGTGACGACGTTCAGCGTCGACGACGGCGAATAGGACAGCGCAGCGTAACTACGAAAATCAGACAGCGCTATCCATTCGATTTGCACCCGGGATTCGCTCCTCCGTGCGTCCTAAATCCGCATGGGCATTATAACACACAGCGACCCCTCCTCCTCGAAGCTCCGCACCACTCCGGGGCTCATTCCGTCCTTCAGTTCGAGGACGATTTGCTCGCTCGTCTGCGCGGTCAGGGCGTCGAGGAGATAGCGCGAGTTGAACCCGATCGTGATCTCCTCGCCCGTCGCCTCGACCTCCAGGCTTTCCTCCGCCTCGCCGTAGTCCGGGTGATACGCGCTCAGCTTGAGCGAGCCCGGCGAGAGGGTGAGCTTGACCGGCTTGGTCCGCTCTTCCGACAGGACGGACACCCGCCGTAGCGCCGCGCTGAGCGCCGCCCGCGAGATCGTGATCTTCCGGGGGTGCGCCTTGGGCACCACCTGCTCGTAGTTCGGGAACGTCCCCTCGATGAGCCGGGCCATCAGGAGGGTATTGGGCATCTGCAGGACGAACTGGTTGTCGCTCACCGAGACCTGGACCTCTTCCCCCGACCCCACAATGCGGGCGATCTCCTGCACCGCCTTACGCGGCACGATCCCGGACACGTTCGCTCCCCCGTTGACGAGGGGCCGGCTGGCCACCGCGAGCCGGTGGCCATCGGTCGCCACCAGGCGCAGCTCCTTGCCGAGGACCGTAAACAGCACGCCGTTCAAGGCGTAGCGGCTCTCGTCGTGCGAGATGGCGAAGCTCGTCTGGGCCAGCATGTCGCGCAGCACCTTGCCGTCGAGGCTGATCCACGAGGCGGCCTCCCCCGCCCCGACCGCGGGAAACTCATCGGGCACGAGCCCGACCAGCTTGTACGACGCGCCGCCGCACTTGAGCGCGACCCAGGCATTGTCCTGGACGCGAATGGCCAGGGGCGCCGCCGGCAACTCCTTGACGATCTCGGTCAGCTTGCGCGCCGAGATCGTGATGGAGCCCTGCTTGGTGACCTTCGCGGGGACGGACACCCGCACCCCCACTTCCAGATCGGTCGCCGTCAGCCGCACCGACTCCGCCGAGGCCTCGACGAGAACATTGGCGAGGATCGGCAATGTCTGCCGCGGCTCGACGATGTTGTGTACGAGCTGGAGGCCCCGGATGAAGGCATCGCGGTCCACATGGACTTCCATGAGGGTTCTCCCTTGTCAGGAAAGAAAGAAAGACACTACCGTCGTCGGCGTAGACGTAAGTGGTGTGGACGATGGGGAACACGCGTCGCGCCCGCGGTGGCGCGGACTTCCGCGAGCGCGCGGCTGTGGATGCCGGCGTGGATAGTGAGGGAAGTCCTGTGGGTCACAGGGTGATGTTCTGGGTAATCGAGTCGATGGTCTTCTTGAATTTGGGATCTTCCTGCAGCATTTGCTGGATCTTCTCGACCCCGTGGAGGACCGTGGTGTGGTCCTTCCCGCCGAAGGCGCGACCCACCTCGCTGAGTGACGCGTGGGTGAGTTGGCGCGCGAGATACATGGCGATCTGGCGGGGGAAGGCGATGGCCTTGGTGCGGTTCTGGGCCCGGAGGTCCGAGAGCTTGATCCCGAAGAACTCGGCGACCTTTCGCTGGATGTGGTCGATGGTGATGATCCGCTCGTCCTCGCCCCAGAGATCCGAGAGGACTTCCTGGGCCAGGTCGACCGTCATGTCGCGGCCGCTGAGCGCGCAGAAGGCGACCATGCGCGTGAGCGAGCCCTCGATCTCGCGGATGTTGGCCTTGATGCGACTGGCGATCAGGTAGGCGACGTCGTCGGGGAGGCGGACGCGCTCGATCTCGGCCTTCTTCTTGAGAATGGCCACGCGCGTCTCGAAGTCCGGGGGCTGGATGTCAGCGATCAGGCCCCACTCGAAGCGGGAGCGCAGCCGCTCCTCGAGGTCGGGGATCTCTTTGGGCGCGGCGTCAGAGGACATCACGATCTGCTTCCGCGCCTCGTAGAGGTCGTTGAACGTGTGGAAGAACTCCTCCTGGGTCCGCTCCTTGCCAGAGATGAACTGGATGTCGTCGATGAGGAGGAGGTCGATGTTGCGGTACTTCGCGCGGAACTCCGCGGTCCGGTCGTACCGGATGGCGTTGATCAGCTCGTTGGTGAAGCGCTCCGATGAGAGATACAGCACGAGCAGGTGCGGATAGGCCTTGGCGATCTGGTGGCCGACGGCGTGGAGCAGATGCGTCTTGCCGAGCCCCACACCCCCGTAAATGAAGAGCGGGTTGTAGGCCTTGGACGGCAGATCGGCGACGGCCTGACAGGCCGCCTGCGCGAACTGATTCGAATTGCCGACGACGAAGGATTCGAAGGTGTAGCGCGCGGAGAGCCCGGTCGCATGCGAGGTCGCGGCCTCGATGGGCGGCGGCGGGTCCGTCCCGTCCGCCGCGGGCGCGTTCCTGTCCACGTCGAAACTCACGCGCGGGTTGCCGCCGATTACCTCGCGCGCCACCGCCTGGAAGGCGTCGGCGTGATGCTGGGCGAGCCAGTCGCGCGCGAACTTGCTCGGGGCGGCGATGCGCAGGTGATCCCCCTGCACGCTGTCGAGGCGGCATGGGCGCACCCAGTTGTCGAGCGTGGTGGCCGGAATGCGGCGCTCGAGGCCGGTCAGAAGCCTGGTCCAGAGAGTATCAAGCATGGCAGACGGTCAGCCTCTATGAGCAGTTGGAGGAGTTACGCACAGAGTTATCCACAGGCGTGGATAACTCTGGTGATTTGCGGGTTCAAGGGGTTGCTACCGGCCATCCGACCAACCAGTCACAACGTCCAATCGGCACCTTTCTACCTCGAGCCGAGCCGGACCCACGCGGAGGGAAACGAGAATGCGAACCTACCACACGGTGAAATCGGGTCGCAAGGGGGTCGCGCGCCTTGACTTGTTTTGGTGCGGTCAGTACCCTACGAGGGTTGTACGACTGAAAGGAAACGAGCATGAAGCGGACGTTTCAGCCGAACGTACGGCGCCGGAAGAAGACGCACGGCTTCCGCGAGCGTATGAAGACCAAGGGTGGACGCAAAGTCCTCAAGCGGCGGCGCGCCAAGGGGCGGAAGCGGCTCACGGTCTAGGCCGCTGGCGCTGCCACGCGCCGAGCGGCTTCGAAGCGCCGGCGACTTCCAGGCGGTGTTCGGGCGCGGCCGGCGTCTGGAGCGGCCCGCATTCGTCGTGCTGTGGAGCCCGACTCCGGGGAAGCAACAGGCAGGGTTCACGGTCAGCCGGCAGATCCGGGGCGCGGTCAAACGCAATCGAGCGCGGCGGCGACTGCGCGAGGCGTACCGGCATCGGACGATCCAGAATCTCCCTGATATTTCAACAATTTTGATAGCCAGACCCCCGGTGCTGACGGCGGCGTTCGCCGGCCTCGTGCTGGCCGTCGACGACGTGCTACGCCAGCTGGGCCGGACCGTGGGCCGCTGAGGTCGACATGACGCCGATGGCCTGGCTGGCCGAGCGTGCGGTGCGGGGCTATCAGCTCGTGCTCCGTCCCGTACTGCCGCACGTCTGCCGATTCGCGCCGAGCTGCTCGGAGTATGCGCGGCTCGCTCTCACGGAGCATGGGCTCGCACTCGGGCTGTGGCTGACGGTGAAGCGAATCGGCCGGTGCCACCCGTTCCACCCCGGCGGCTACGACCCACCCCCGCCCCGGCTGCTCAACACCAACGGACAAGGACGGTAATGGAGAAGCGAGTCATCGTGGCCGCCATGCTCATGGCGGGCCTCTTGATGCTGTATCAGACTTTCTTTCTCACGCCGCCGGCGCAGCAGCACCCCGAGCCGGCGAAGACCGAAGCGCCTGGCAAGCCCGGCCCCGGTGCGGCGCCGCCGGCGCCCGGTGCGGCTTCCTCGACACCCGGCGCTGCCGCCGCGGCGCCCGCACCCGTCGGCGCACCCGCGATCCCCGAGCGCGCGACGGAGATCCGCGCGCCGCTCTATCACGCCACCGTGAGCAGCCGCGGCGGTCAGCTCCGAGAGTGGGACCTGAACTATAGGGGACAAAAGCCTCTGGTGATCCCGGGTCTGCTCGAGCCCTCCGGGCTCGTCGTCGAGCGCGCCGGCTCCCCTGCCCAGGTCGTGCACTTTCAGCTCTCCACGGATCGTCTAGACGTCGGCAAGGACCAGCCGCATGCCGACCTGATACTGACCGGCGACGACGGCTTCGGACTCCGCATCAGCGAGACGCGCCGCTTCCGCCCCGACAACTACACCGTCGAGAAGAAGATCCGCGTCGAGAACCGCCACTCGGTGGCGCAGACCGCCCAGCTCGTGATGGGCTGGCGCGCGCCCGTCGAATGGCCGAAGGATCGTGCGGAGGAATTCCACGGGCAGCATCCCGTGCGCGTCGTTGGCCTGCTGGCCGATGGCCTGCGGCGTGAGCCGCTGTCGAAGGAATCGCAGCACACCGCGGACGGCAGCTGGATCGCGCTCGAGAGCGAGTGGTACGTCTCGGCCCTCATCCCCAAAGGGCCTGGATGGAAGCTCGCCGAGGCGCCGGTCAACGGTTCCGCGTCGGTGGCCGTGCGCACGACGCTTCCCACGCTACAGCCGGGACAGTCGTGGGAGGGCACGGTGCTCTTCTACGTCGGGCCCAAGGAGTACGAGCGGCTCAAGGCGCTGGGAGTCGGGCTAGAAAAATCCATATATTTCGGCGGGTTCCCGGTCCCTCAGCACTACGGGGGCCTCCCCATGGAGTGGGTGGCCGTTCCCGTGCTCTGGATGCTGCATCTCTTCTTCGACTGGACCGGGAACTACGGGGTCGCCATCATCCTGCTCACGGTGATCATGAAGGCGGTCTTCTTCCCGCTCACCGTGAAGAGCATGCGGTCAATGAAGGCCATGCAGGCCATTCAGCCGCAGGTCAATCAGCTTCGCGCCAAGTACAAGAACGACTCCGCCAAGCTCCAGCAGGAGACAATGGCGCTCTACCGGCAGCATGGAGTGAATCCTCTCGGCGGCTGCTTGCCGATGATCGTGCAGATCCCGGTCTTCTACGCGCTCTACGTCGCGCTGTCGGTTGCGGTGGAGATCCAGAACGCGCCGTTCATCTGCTTCGGGCGCGCGCCGAGCTGGCTTCCCCTGCTCGGCGGGAAGGATCTGTGGATCTGCAATCTAGCGGACTTCGATCCGACTTACGTACTGCCTCTCCTCATGGGCGTGTCGATGTTCATTCAGCAGAAGATGACGCCGGTGATGGGCGATCCTCGCCAGGCCAAGGTCATGCTGCTGATGCCGATCGTCTTCACGTTCATGTTCCTCAACCTGCCCTCCGGCCTGGTGCTTTACTGGACCTTGTCGAACGTCCTGCAGATCGCCCAGCAGCACTACATGAACCGGGGCACCGCGAAGGCGGCAAAGGCCCCGGCGCGGGCCGCGAAGAAGGCGTGACCCGGAAGGGGTCCGCCGGGGACCCGCTCGACGAGCTGCTCGCGGCGATTCCCCTCCTCGCCGGTCGTCCCGCGAGCGCTGAGGACCGGCAGCGGTTCACGCGGTACCTCGAGCTGCTCGTCGAGTGGAACCGGGTGCACGACCTCACGGGGCTCAAGGACCCGCACGGGATCGTGCACGGGTTGTTCGTCGACTCGCTCTTGTTCCTGCCTCAGCTCCCTGCCCGCCCGCTTCGTTTGGTGGACATCGGCTCAGGGGCCGGAATTCCCGGCCTCCCACTTCACCTGATCGACTCCCGAATCGAGGCGACGCTGGTGGAGGCGCGGCAAAAGCGCGTCTCGTTCCTCCGGACGGTCCGCCGTGAGCTAGGACTGGAGACTGTCCGGCTCGTGGATGCCCGCGCCGAGGATGCGATCCGGGAGGATCCCGAGCTCGGCGGCCGCTACGACGTCGCCGTCGCTCGAGCCGTCACGCCGACGGGACCCTTCCTCGCGATGTGCCGCCGTTGGCTCAGGCCGGGCGGCCGCATCGTAATTTCTGGTCCCCCAGCCTCAGAAGGTCTACCGCAGGCGCCAGCCGGGATGGCCTGGGTCCGGGTCCCCTACCCTAAACTTCGAATGACACGGGCGTTTCTGGTTACCGTTCACGAAGCTTGATCCGGGGTCCGGTGTGAGGTAGTGTTCCACGTGGAACGAAGCCGCCAGGGGGCCTCGTGCGGGACGTTTCACGTGGAACATGAGGACGCAGTGGCCAGGGTAATCGCAGTCGTCAATCAGAAGGGCGGCGTGGGAAAGACCACCACGGCCGTGAACCTCTCAGCCGGACTGGCGCTGGCGGAGCGACGTACGGTCCTGATCGACCTCGACCCCCAGGGCAACGCGACGACGGGGCTTGGTCTGAACAAGGCCGAGCCCAGGCATACCGTGTACAACGTCCTCCTGGACGGTCTCCCTCTGAGGGAGGCGATCGCACCGACCGGGCTCCCATTCCTCGGCATCGTGCCGTCGGAGATGGATCTCGTCGGCGCGGAGATCGAGCTGGTGGGCACGTCGGACCGCGAGCACCGGCTCAAGACCGCCGTGGACACCGCTCGCGACGAGTTCGAGTTTATCGTCATCGACTGTCCGCCGTCGCTCGGGCTCCTGACCCTGAACGCCCTCACGGCCGCGGACTCGGTGCTGATCCCGCTCCAGTGCGAGTACTACGCCATGGAGGGGCTGGCCCAGCTCATCCGCACGATCAACATGGTGCGTGAGCGTCTCAACCCGCGGCTCGCGGTCGAGGGGATTCTCTTCACGATGTTCGACGGTCGTACGAGCCTCGCGGCCCAGGTGAAGAACGAGGTGCATCAGCATCTCGGGGGGCAGACCTTCGCGACCGTGATCCCTCGCAACGTCCGTCTCACGGAGGCGCCCAGCCACGGCCGTCCCGTCTTTCTCTACGACCTCCGGTCCTCCGGATCCATTGCCTATCTCGAGCTCACCAAGGAGGTGCTCGTCCATGGCTAATCGACACGGGCTTGGTCGCGGTCTCGGTGCCTTGCTCCCGCCCAGCCTGGGGGAGTCGACCCCAAGCGATGTGGCCGGCGTCCAGGAGATTGCGACCGACGCGATTAGCCCGAATCCACAGCAGCCAAGAAAAGACTTTGATATCAACGCCTTAAATGAGCTAGCTGGGTCCCTCCAGAAGTCGGGTCTGATCCAGCCGATCGTGGTCCGGAAGGCAGGGCCCGGGTATCAGCTCATCGTCGGGGAGCGCCGCTGGCGCGCGGCCAAGATCGCCGGACTCACGCACATTCCCGCGGTCGTCCGGGAAGTCTCCGACGCAGAGAGCCTCGAGCTCGCGCTGGTCGAGAACCTGCTCCGCGAGGACCTGAACCCGATCGAGGAGGCCGAGGCCTATCAGCGCCTGCTCGCCGAGTTCGGCTGGACGCAGGAGGAGCTGGCCGAGCGCGTGAGCAAGGATCGCAGCACGATCTCGAACTGTCTCCGGCTCCTGAAGCTGCCCGAGCCGATTCGCTCCGACCTCCGCAGCGGTCGGCTCACGATGGGGCACGCGCGCGCGCTGCTCTCGCTGGACTCCGTGACCGAGCAGCTCCGCCTGCGCGAGCAGATCCTCGCCCACTCCTGGTCGGTGCGCGCGACCGAAGAGGGCGTGCAGAAGAAGCGCGTCATCCAGCCGCGCCGCGCCGCCCGCCGATCACCCGAGCTCACCGCGCTCGAGGACGCGTTTCGCGAGGCGCTGGCCACGCGAGTGCGGCTCGTGGGCAATGAGCGCCACGGCCGCATCGAGATCGCCTACGCGTCGCCCGAGGACCTCGACCGCATCGCCGAGATCCTGACGGCGCGGCGCTGACGCGGGCGAGGGGAACGCTGGAGCAAGCGCTGAAAGAGCGTGTGATCGTCGGCATGAGCGGGGGTGTGGACTCCTCCGTCGCCGCCGCGCTGCTCGTCGAGCAGGGCTTCGACGTCGTGGGGGTCACGCTGCGCGTCTGGCCCTGGCGCGAGCCGGAGGAGGCGAGTCGGCGCTTCGGCTCGTGCTGCTCCACGGAGTCGGTGGACGGCGCGCGGGCGGTGGCCCGGCAGCTCGGCATCCCGTACTACCTCCTCAACAGCGAGCGCGAGTTCGACGCGGCGGTGATCGCGCCATTCATCGACGAGTACGCCGCCGGTCGCACGCCGGTGCCGTGCGTGGCCTGTAACCGCCAGGTGAAGTTCGGCTCGCTGCTCGCGCGCGCCCGCGCGTGGGACGCGACGGGGGTGGCCACCGGCCACTACGCCCGGATCACGTGCGATCCCGTCTCGGGCCGCCGGCTCCTCTGGCGTGGGCGCGACGCGCGCAAGGATCAGTCGGACTTTCTCTGGCCGCTCACCCAGTCGCAGCTCGAGGCCGCGCGCTTTCCCGTGGGCGATCTGGTGAAGGAAGACGTGCGGGCCAAGGCGCGGGCGCTCGGCCTCGCCACCGCGGACACCCCGGAGAGTCAAGAGATTTGCTTCATCCCGGATCACGACTACCGCGGCTTCCTCCGCCGCCGGCGTCCCGAGGCGTTTCGCGCCGGGCCCATCGTGGACGGGCAGGGGCGCGAGCTGGGCCAGCATGCCGGGCTCGCGGACTTCACGGTGGGGCAGCGACGCGGCCTGGGCCTCGCCACCGGGCGCACCCTCTATGTGACGGCCCTGGATCCCGAGCGCAATGCCGTGGTGGTCGGCGCCGTCGACGAGCTCGAGGCCGACCGGCTCTGGGCCGAGCAGGTGAATCTCATCTCGGTGGCAAGCCTCGGGGCCCCCCTGGCCGTCCAGGCCAAGATCCGCCACAGCCAGGCGCCCGTGGCGGCCGTCCTCCATCCACCAGAGCTCGGCCCCGACGGCACCCTTGGCGCCGAGGTCCGGTTCGCATCTCCTCAGCGGGCAATCACGCCCGGGCAGTCGGTTGTCTTCTATCAGGGCGACTTGGTCGTGGGGGGCGGCGTGATCAGCCGGCGCGACCGGTGAGGGCCTTGACAGTTTTCTCGCGCCCGTGATATTTGTCTAACGTTTGTCCCTAATTTCACAACTTCGAACCGCCGGAGTTACCACCATGTACCGCACGCTCGGGCTCGTTCTCCTCGCCGTCCTGCTGCTCGCCTCGCCCGTGCTGGCCGCGGAGGAGGGGGGCCACCAAGGCGGGCTGATCAACCTGGACAAGTCGCTGCTGATCCAGGCGGTCAACTTCGTCGTCCTGCTCTTCATCCTGTGGAAGCTCCTCTACAAGCCTCTCGTCGCGAAGATGAACGAGCGCACCGAGGCCATCAAGAAGTCGCTCGAGGAAGCCCAGGCGGCCCGCGCCGAGGCCGAGCGCCAGCGCCAGCAGCATGCGGCCCAGATCCAGGCGTCGCTCGCCGAGGCGCAGCAGATCCGCGCTACCGCGCTGAAGGAGGCGGCCGACGAGCAGCGCCGGCTGGTCGAAGCGGCGCGGGCGGAGGCGGCCAAGCTCGTCGAGAGCGCCAAGGCCGAGATGGATCAGGACATCCGGCGCGCGCGGCAACAGCTCCGGCAGGAAGTCGGTGACCTCGCGGTGCAGATCGCCGAGCGCCTCATCAAGAAGAGCCTGCGGGACGAGGACCATCACCGGATCATCCAGGAAGCGCTCACTCGCGTCGACCGGGTCAACTAGATGAAGTCCCGGCACGGGACGGCCCAGCGCTATGCGAAAGCGCTCTTCTCGATCGCGCACGAGGCCGGCAATGCCGAGGCCGTGGGGCGCGAGCTCGAGCAGTTCGCCGCCGCGCTCGACGGAAGCCCGCAGCTCGCCGCCATGCTCCAGCGGCCATGGATCAAGCCGGAGGACCGGGCGGCCGTGGCGACCGAGGTCGCCAAGCGCGCGGGCGGCTCCGAATACGTGCAGAAGGCGGCGGGCCTCGTGGCCTCCCGCGGCCGCATGGATCATCTTCCCGAGCTGATCGCGGCGTATCGCGCCAAGGTCGACGAGATGGTCGGCCGCGTGCGCGCCGAGGTACGCACCGCGGTCGCCTTCACCGCCGACGAGAAGACGCAGCTCGCCGCCCGGCTCGGCCGGGCGCTGGACAAGCAGGTCCTCGTCGAAGAATCCGTGGACCCTTCGCTCCTGGGCGGGTTCGTCGCCCAGGTGGGCAGCCTCATCCTGGACGGCAGTCTCGACGGGCAGCTCTCGCGCATGCGGGAACGCCTGGCAAGGGGATAGGAAATGATCAAGGCGGAAGAGATCAGCGAGATCATCAAGCGTCAGCTCCAGGGCTTCGAGGCCGAGATCGACCTCAAGGAAGCCGGGCGCGTGATCGAGGTCGGCGACGGGATCGCCCGCATCTACGGCCTCGAGAAGGCCCTCGCCGGCGAGCTCCTCGAGTTCCCGGGCGGCGTGTTCGGCCTCGTGCTGAACCTCGAGGCGGACAACGTCGGCGCGGTGCTTCTCGGCGACGACACCAAGATCAAGGAAGGCGATCCGGTCACGCGCACCAAGCGCATCGCTCAGGTGCCGGTCGGCGAGGCGCTGATCGGGCGCGTCGTCAATGCGCTCGGCCAGCCGGTGGACGGCAAGGGTCCCATCGACACCAAGGAGTTCCGCACGATCGAGCGCTACGCGCCCGGTGTGGTGGACCGGCGCTCGGTGAAGGAGCCGCTCCAGACCGGGCTCAAGGCCATCGACGCCATGATCCCGATCGGGCGCGGGCAGCGCGAACTGATCATCGGCGACCGCGGCACGGGCAAGACGGCCATCGGGGTCGACACGATCCTGAACCAGAAGGGGCAGGGCGTGTACTGCTTCTACGTCGCGATCGGCCAGAAGAAGTCCACGGTGGCCCAGGTCGTGAAGATCCTGGAAGACAATGGCGCCATGGCCTACACCACCGTGGTCATCGCCTCGGCCTCCGAGTCCGCGCCGCTGCAGTATCTCGCGCCGTACGCGGGCTGCGCGATGGGCGAGTACTTCCGCGACACCAAGCGCCACGCCCTCTGCATCTACGACGACCTCTCGAAGCACGCCACCGCCTATCGCCAGCTCTCGCTGCTCCTCCGCCGCCCGCCGGGGCGCGAGGCGTACCCGGGCGACGTGTTCTATCTCCACTCGCGGCTCCTCGAGCGCGCGGCCAAGCTGAACGACGAGCTCGGCGGCGGCTCGCTCACCGCGCTGCCCATCATCGAGACCCAGCTCGGTGACGTGTCCGCGTACATCCCGACCAACGTGATCTCGATCACCGACGGCCAGATCTATCTGGAGTCGGACCTCTTCTTCTCCGGCATCCGCCCCGCCGTCAACGTCGGCCTCTCCGTCTCCCGCGTGGGCGGCTCGGCCCAGATCAAGGCCATGCGTCAGATCGCCGGCACCCTGCGGCTCAATCTCGCGCAATACCGCGAGCTCGCCGCGTTCGCGCAGTTCGGCTCCGACCTCGACAAGGCCACCCTGAACCAACTTGCGAGGGGACAACGTATGGTCGAGCTCCTCAAGCAGAACCAGTACGTGCCGCTCACCGTCGAGAAGCAGATCGCCAGCATCTTCGCGGGCACCCAGGGCCTGCTCGACGACGTGCCGGTGGACCAGATCCGCCCGTTCGAGGAGTTCTTCCTGCCCTGGATGGAGCGGCGCAACGCGCCCATCCTCGCCGAGATCGCCAATAAGAAGGAGCTCACGGACGATCTCCGCACCGCGCTCACCAAGGCGGTGAACGACGCGAAGGCGGAGTTCATGGCCGCGCGCGGCATCAAGGCGGCCTAGCGGAGCGCCTCCGATGGCCACCCTCCGGGACATCAAGCGGCGGATTCGCTCGGTCGAGTCCACCCAGAAGATCACCAAGGCGATGAAGCTCGTCGCCGCGGCCAAGCTGCGGCGCGCGCAGGAGCGCGTCATCGGCGCGCGGCCCTACGCGCAGAAGATGGGCGAGCTGCTCGGGAGCCTCGTGAGCCGGGTGGGGGACGACGGGCATCCGCTGCTCGTCCGCCGTACCGGCGCCCGGAAGCGGCTGGTCGTGATCACCGCCGACAAGGGCCTCTGCGGCGCGTTCAACTCGAACGTCATCCGCGCGGCGACGCACTTCCTGCGCGACGGCGACAACGTCGACGTGACCCTGGTGGTGGTGGGCAAGAAGTCGCGCGATTTCTTTCGCCGCCGGCAGTGGCCGGTGAAGTCGGAGATGCTCGGCTTCTTCGACCGCCTCGCTTACTCGCACGCGCAGGAGCTGGCGAACGGGCTCATGGCCGACTATCTCGCGGGCGAGACCGACGAGGTCCACCTCATCTACAACGAGTTCCGTTCGGTGGCCGTGCAGCGCGTGACCCGCCAGCAGCTCCTGCCCATCGAGGCGGAGGCGGTCGCAGGCGGAGGAGATGCGGCGGGCGGCGAGTACATCTTCGAGCCCGGCCCCGACGCCATCCTCGCCTCGCTGCTCCCCCGCCATGTGACGACGCAGGTGTACCGCGCGCTCATGGAGTCGGTGGCGGGCGAGTTCGGCGCGCGGATGACCGCGATGGAAGCCGCCACCAAGAACGCGAAGGAAATGATCGGCGTCCTGACCATCCAGTACAACAAGGCGCGTCAGGAGCGCATCACGAAGGAGCTGCTCGACATCGTCGGAGGCGCCGAAGCCCTGCGCCAAGCGACCGAGGCGTAAGGAGAGTCCCATGAACACGGGCAAGATCGTGCAGGTGATCGGGCCGGTAGTCGACGTGGAGTTCGAGCCGGGCAAGCTGCCGGCGATCTACAATGCCCTCGAGGTCGAGGGGGCGGGGAGCACCGACGTCTTCGCCTACTCGGCGAAGCTGGTGCTGGAAGTCGCCCAGCATCTCGGCGAAAGCCAGGTGCGCGCGGTCGCGATGGCGGCCACCGACGGCCTCATGCGCGGTATGCGCGTGCAGGACACCGGGCAGCCCATCTCGATCCCGGTGGGCAAGGAGACGCTCGGCCGCATCATCAACATCACCGGCGAAGCCGTGGACAAGGCCGGCCCCATCAAGGTGACCAAGACGTATCCGATCCACCGGCCCGCGCCCTCCTTCGAGCAGCAGTCGACCAAGGTCGAGATGTTCGAGACCGGCATCAAGGTCGTCGACCTCCTCGAGCCCTACACTCGCGGCGGCAAGACCGGCCTCTTCGGCGGCGCCGGCGTGGGCAAGACCGTGCTCATCCAGGAGCTGATCAACAACATCGCCAAGCAGCACGGCGGCATCTCGGTGTTCGCGGGCGTGGGCGAGCGGACGCGCGAAGGCAACGACCTCTATCACGAGATGAAGGAGTCGGGCGTCATCGACAAGACCGCGCTCATCTTCGGCCAGATGACGGAGCCGCCGGGGTCGCGCCTGCGGGTGGGGCTCACCGGGGTCACCTCCGCCGAGTACTTCCGCGA